>AKKQ01000005.1 GCA_000276965.1 Thiovulum sp. ES
TAGATTCGATCTCTTGTTGAGATTCTATTTTTTTGTTAAATTTAGGAAACTCAATAAAAACAAAATTCATTTTTTCAAAATAATCTTTACACTTTGCTTGAGAAAAAGAAGTATTATTTAAGCTATTAATGATTAACTTAAAAATATATGTGATTTGGAACATTCTAGACATCGAAGTGAAATGAATTTTTCACCAAACAGATTCTCTATATTGATAAGATATACTTATTTTTTGTCTATTCTGTTCTACTCCCTGTGAATCCTTTTGACATTTATATAAGCATTATGGCAAAATAGATAGCAAAATCGGAAAAATCTTTTGCTTTTTCGGTCGGTTTATCTCCTGCTTTTGTGGAAACAAGTTTTTTAGACTCATCACTAAAGTTATCAGAATCCATAACTTTTTGGCAAAGTTCCGTAACAGTAAAGTATTTTTCAGGAGTTGGAATACCTTTAAGTTCAGCTAATTCTATAAAATCAACACCTGTCTCTTTTGCAACAGCACGATTTGAAGTAACGATTAACTCCTCTTCTCGTCTAATTCCAATTTCGTGAAAAGATTTTTTAAAAGCGATCAGCTGTTTTGTAGAAGTTTCGATCTGCTCAGTTCTTTTTCGGAGATAATCAAGATCAGGTATTTCAGATTTAAACGGTTGGTTTTGAGAAAGAATCTCCTCTATTTGCTGATCACACCAAACAGCAAATTCTGGTGATAGCCATCTTGCAAAAGCGATAATTAACTTTTTGTGAATCCAAGTTCCTTGAGCATTTTTATCATTACCACCTTTACGAACCGCCACTAAATCGCCGAAACGGGAATTC
This sequence comes from Thiovulum sp. ES, assembly GCA_000276965.1. Taxonomy (NCBI): domain Bacteria; kingdom Pseudomonadati; phylum Campylobacterota; class Epsilonproteobacteria; order Campylobacterales; family Sulfurimonadaceae; genus Thiovulum; species Thiovulum sp. ES. The sequence continues at coordinate 823 of AKKQ01000005.1, forward strand.
CCGTTTCGGGATAGTGCTTCAATATAAGCTTTAGTATCTTTTAACCTCAACCAATCATTTGATTGCTTATTGAACTGTTTAGCTATTTGAGTAGCATTAATGTATATAGATTCAGAATTTCCAAAAACAACCTCTATATTGTTGTAGTTTCTTGTTATAATTTCCATTATAAAGCCTTTTAATTGGTTCTTATTTTATTCTGGATTGGTTTATTTTGAACGGTTAGCCAATTCAGAACTGAATTCTAACATAAAAATAATAGTAATAGTATTTATGTGTATTAGTTTATTTTTAAGCTTACTTGATCGTAAAGTTTAGCTTTTTTATATGCTTCTATATATAGCTTTATGACTTCTGGAGTTTCTACTTCACCTTTTACCCATCTATTAACTGTGTTAGTTGTTCTTTTTATATGTAGAGAAAAATCTTTCTGTGTCATTCCAATTGATTTTAGTTCTGCTTTTAAATTAAAGTTTTGTTCACTCAATCATAACCTCCCCTTTTTGAAAAATTTTACCATAGTAGCAAAGTTGTAGAGATTTCAAGTTGATTATAAGTTATTTGAGTCCTTAATATCTCTAATTCTGCTTATCGCTTCCTCTAATTCGCTTTTATAAAGTGGTTTTGATGTATCATCGTGAGAGTATGGATTTAAAATCGTATCTGTAATCAATTTTAACTTTTGAAGAAGTTTCACTTTCGAAACCTTTTTTAAGTCCAATTAGCTTTCCAACAGTTCTTGAATGTTGTTCAGGATCTGTTAAATCTTCTTTGTCAAGAAGCTTTTTAAATTTTTTAAAAAGAACCTCCTCACTATTTTGACTATCTTCCTGCTTTTTCTTAATCTCCTTTAACCTTTCAACCTCTTTTCTTAGGTAATTTGCACAAGCAGGATAATCGAATTCTGAAAAATGCTTTTCAGCTAATTCAAAATAGTTGAGATGTTTTTTTACAAATGGTTTTTCAAGGTTATCCTCACTTTTAAGAGATATTTCATATTTTTTCTTAAAGCTACTTTTGTAAACTTCAAATAGTTCCCTATCGTGAGTTAGGAATATGACCTGAAAATCAGAGAAATCTTCTTTTAAAACTTTTAAAAGTTTCATTCTATTGGACATATCAAGAGAGATAAGAAGATCATCTAAAACTAAAACTCTAATACTATCCCCAGTTTCAAGTTCTGCAAATTTTTTAATAATTGCAAAATATATTGAGATAGCTAAAGCTGATAATCTCGCTTCATTAAAAAATAGATGATGTTTTTCAATATTTTTATCTCGGTAACTTAACTCTATATTTACAATAAACTCTGTTCCATTCTGATTTTCTGAAAACTCTTTGTTAAAGAAGAAATCTTCTAAATTAAACTCATCAGAAAGTTTTTGAATGAAATATCTTATATTTTCTAATAGAGAATTAACAATCTCTTTAAGTTTTTCAAAATACTCATCTGGATTTGTTATTGAAGAGAGAGTTTTTCCACCCTCAATTTCATAGTTTTTAAATAGTTTTTTTAAAACAGGATAGATATTAACACTCTTTTTATGAAAATCAATATCTCGGTAGTTCAGTTTAAGGAGAGATTTATAATCTAAAATTGGCTTTAATATTGAGAATTGTGTAAGATAATCTTCTGTCATATTAAAATTATCATCATCTAAAATAGTAGTATCACCATTAGAAAGTTCAAAACTCAATTCAGTAGAGCTATTTGTGAATATATTCTTGCTATCTAAGAACTCACTCTCTTCAATTACATCTTTAGCTAAAAACTCAAAAGCTTTAAAAATAGAGCTTTTTCCACTTCCATTTTCTCCAAAAATAATTGTATTTTCAGAATCAAAGTTAAAAGTGTTATGGTTCTCATCATCTCCAAAAAATCTAAAATTATGAAGTTGTAAAGATTTGATTTTTAAAAGATTTATTTCAATTTCAGGTTCTAAACTATGGTTACTATTTGCCATTTATAATTTTTACCTCATCAACAAGTTTATAGGAGTGAATTAGGCTTCTCTGAATTTTACTATCTTTTGAGAAGAAGTTATAGAGAGCATTGATATACTCTGTTTTTGTCTCAAGATTTTCAAAGTTTTTAAGAGGTTGTAGTTTATCAGAAAGTCTATCCAAAATATAGCAGTTAGCATCTTTCATCTCTTTTTCAAAATAGAGACCAAAAACAACAATATCGATTACAGCTTCGATGAGGTTTGCCTCTTTTTTTAGATTGTTGGATTTTGAGAAGAGAATATAATCTACAAGATTTGTGAGAACTTTTTCAGATTCTGGAGTTGGTTTTGGTAGTGGAAAAGGATTCATATATTTAGGATTAAATCTAAAGTATCCATTTGCTAAAACTGTTCCTGTGTTCTGTAAAAAGAACCAAGTTAATTTTGAGTTTAAAATTCCAAGAAAAAATTTTAGTGATTTCTTAAAATCTTCTTTTATTGTTAAACCGTAAAGAGCACTTTTTAGACAAAACTCATTTCCAAAAGTAAGATTTATCCCAAGTGTAATATCTGGTGTAACAAGTTTTGTAGAAGATTGACAGAATTCTAAATTTTTTGGATAAATGTATTTAAACCAGAAGCTGTCATTTTCAAGTCTTCCCCTTTCCCGTCCTCTAAACTCTTTTTCAAAAAACTTCAAATATTTATAAGATTCTGGAAATTTTTCAGAAATCTCATTTTCGGAATATAGTTCAGCTTTTCCATCAACAAATTTATATGGAAAAATTACAAAGAACTTGTTCTTAAGCTTCTCATATCGATGAACATCATTCCCTTTCAGAATTGGTTTCAGAAACTCTTTCTCAAAAACAAAAGGTTTCTCAATCTCTCTTTTTCTCATCTCTTTTGAAAAACACTCTAAACAGTTCTCGTTTTCTGAAATTTCAGAACACTCTAAAAGATAAATATCATCTCCACTTGTTTGCAAACCCGTAAAAATTCTCTCAAAAATATCACTAACTCTTAAGGGCTGTTCTTCCAACTTTTTAAGAATATCCATAACTTTTTTCTCTTTGAAAATCCAAGGTTCAGAACCGAGTGTTTCAGTTTTGATATTTATAAAATCATCATCTTTTAGATTTTGAAGAAATTGAGAGACCTCATCGTGTTTTTCCTCTTTTGGAATATCTTTCCTCTCCTCTTTAGTTTTTGGCTTTTCAACAAAATCGATATATTTTAGATTATCTTGTTTCTCTTTATGCATCATTAAGAGTGATGTGTAGGTCATAGCATTATCAAAGATGAGGTACTCCCCAAATGAGATAAATTGAGAAATATTCTGATTTACCAAACCTCTTAAACCTTTTCCAAAAGTTGAGTTAATCCACTTATGAGGCATTATAAAGTTTAGATTTCCACCATCTTTTAAAAGAGGTAGAAACTTCTCTACAAAAAGAACATAAATATCATAGCTTCCAACTGCTGAACTAAATATCTCTTTGTAATATTCTGATTTCTCTCTATCTAACCCTTGCACTCTAATATATGGTGGATTTGCTACGATGAGGTCAAACCCGAGAAAATCTCCGTTCTCATCTAAAACTTCTGGAAACTCAAATCTCCACTCAAAAGATTCAGGCATCTTTTCTAAAAACTCAATTTTTTTGTGAAGTTCTAAAATCGGTTTCAGATCTTTTTTATAACCTTTAGTTTTTTCTCCAGTTACCATTAGTTTTTCAGTATATTTTTCCCAAAAACCTACTTCAATTTCACCAAAAGTATCAAGATACTTATCTAAAAGATTTCTTATCTTTTTAATATCAGAGTTTTCCCGACTTAGTTTTCCAATAAAACTCTCTTTTATTTTAAAAATATCTTTCTCAATCTGCTTTTTTTGGTTTTTCTCTTTAGTTGAAATATACTCTTTTACTAAATTTAGCAGTTCTCCCGTTTTCTTCTTCTCCAACTTTTGCTTAACTTCAAATCGTGACAAAAGAGAGTTTCCAACTTTGATATTTATATCGATATTTGGCAGAGTTGTGAATTTTCCATTTTCATCATAATAGCTCCATTTTAGAAGTTCAATCCACAATCTCAACCGTGCAATTTCAACAGATTTAGAGTTTATATCAACTCCAAAAAGATTGTTTTCGATAATTTTCTCTTTTAGATGAAACATCTTTCTCTGAATTCGTATTGCTTCTTTTGGAAAATTTCCATTTTCATTTTTAATATACTGCTCTTCATCAGCGATAAAAATCTCATCATTCTCAATATCCACAGATATTTTTTTGCTGTTTCCAAACTCATCTTCCAAATATGCTTGTCGAACAACCAACTCATTTAAAAGAGAAACTAAAATATGCCCAGAACCAACAGCAGGATCAAGAACTTTGATATTTTGGAGGCTATTTTTTGGAAATCTATCGAGACTATCTTTTGCCAGTTTTGTAGTTATAAAACTTGGAGTAAAGTGAGAACCGTCTTTATAGCCATTCACTTTTTCAAAAATAAGCCCCAAAACAGAAGATTTAATTAGAGTCTTATCAACTTTTGTAACTTCCTGATATTTGTTGCTTCCAAAATCGTAAGAATCTAAGAACTTGAAAAGATAATCTAAAGTTTTTAGTTTTCCACTTCCTAAAATTGACTTTTCAAAAAGTCCAATTTCAAGAGTGTTATTCAAATTCCTAATTTCACATAATCCCGTTCTTTTCTCTTCAAAATATTTTCTCTCAAAAAGTGAAGAGTTCATATATGGAATTTGTTTGAACTTTTCTAAATGGGGTTTTCGTTCCGATATTTCAACTGCCATAATTTCAAAAAAGAGAGTCTCCAACTGCTGAAAATCTGAAAGAGTTTCAATATTCATAAAAAATTTAAAATTTGGGTGCATGAAAACTAATCTTGCTTCCAAAAGTTTTAGAAATAGAATTCTGTTCAACCAGATAATATTTATCTCAAAAGCTTTCTCAAAATCTAAATCGCTATTCTCCAAAAAAGTAAGCTCTAAAAATGAGCCAGAATCTCTCTCTTTTTTCCGAACAATTTTCTGAATTCCATCTATTTTTCTCTCTTCAACTCCAAAAATATGTAAAAGCTCTTGATAGAAACTCTCATCAAGTGAGTTCATATCTTTTTCGGCATCGATTTCAAGTAGATTTTTTGGTGAAAGAAGTTTGTAAATTGCTGTGAGTTCTCTTTTTAGCTCAAAAATCTTTAAATTTTCTAAATCTTTTTCAAGCTCCTCAATTTTAGAAATTTCAAACTTTTCAAAATCTATTTTTGTATATTTCACATCTGAAAAATCAAAGTTTCTTAGAATATCTAAATATATATCTCCTGTTTTTGCACTTTTTCGATACCTTGGAAACTCTTTTGATGAGACAATTTTCTCAATTTCAGAAGCTTTAAAAATATAGAGAGTTTTGTAATCTGTAATTATGAGATGTTTAATTGAAGAGCTTCTATATTCAGAATAGTAATAACAAATTTGGGCAAATGATTTTTTTGCAAAATTTTCATCACTTATCATCTCCGAACTATCTGGCTTTTTTGTTTCAATAATAACTTCAATCTGCTTATCTTGAAAAATTGCTAAATCGATATTCTCAAAATTATTTATTTCAGAATTTCCAAAATCAAAGGAGTTAAGAATATTTTGTAAATAAGTTTCACCTTTTCTTTCTCTTGAAATATCTTGAATTTTTCCTAAATATATTTTCAACTCTTTCAGAAATCGCAAAAAGTTCTCTTCTGAAATTGTTGAATTCGAGTATGAGTGTGTTAGAAAGTTTCTGTTTTTGATTTGGTTCATGGAGTCTTTTCTAAAAATTATACCTATTTTCAGAACTTTAAATTTTCAAGTTTATTATGAAGAGTTCTTTGATTTGTTTTGAACAAAATCGGAAAACTCTTTTGCTTTTTCGGTCGGTTTCCAAACTCCATCAAGTTTAGTTTGAAAACCGTTTGATTCCAGAATTTTGTTTAGGTTTTGAGGTCTTGGTTTGTCAAATGCTTTATCTATTTCATTTTCAACCAAATAGCAATCTTTTTAGAAAATTTTAGCAACTTGTAGCGGAAGCCCTCGCCATTTATGGCGGGGATAAAAGCGGACTTATGCTATAATTTAAACTCATAATTACTAATATATATTTATATTAATAACTAAAGCGAAAACCAAACTTATAGTTTTAAATATATTAATTATTGATGCGGTAGGAAGTACCGTCAAAGCCTTTTTATATTCAAACAATGGTTTGGAGTTTTTAGGAAGCCTCACCCTTTAGGGCGGAGTTCTTCACTTTATTTATTGTATCAATTTAAAATTTTAAAAATCAAATTTTCTAATTGCTACAATTACAACCATGGAAAAGATGAATAAAGAGCAACAAGTTATTGCTGAAACAGAAAAAAGACATCAGATTGTTGGGGATACAATTGAGAAAATTGCCCATCAATGGCGACAACCTCTCAACACAGTCTCTTTATTGATGCAAGAGTTGTATTTTAAGATTAATTTGGGAACTCTCTATTCTGGGCAGGAAAATGAAGAGCAGTTAAAAGAGGTTTTTGCTGAGCAATATAACGATTTATACGACAAAGTAAATTTGCATTTGCAATATTTATCTGAAACTGTTGATGATTTTCGGAAGGCTGTTGTTTTCAATGGAAACAAAGAGAGAAAATATTTCTCAATTAAAAATTTCATAGAGGAACTTTCTGGATTTGTTGAGACTTCTCTCGAGCATGAAAAAATCAAATTAACAACATTGACAGATATAAAAAGTATGAAAATTGTAGAGGTGAATGGAGTCGAAAACGATTTAAAACAGGTCGTTTTAAATATTATTCATAATTCCCAAGATATTTTTAGAGAGAGAGAATTAAAAAATAGGAAAATTGAGATCAGCACTCGCCTTTCAAACTCAAATAAAATAGTTTTAGCAATTCGAGATAATGCTGGGGGAATTCCTGAAGATATTCTTGATAAGGTTTTTGATCCATATTTCACAACAAGACATGAGACACGGGGAACAGGACTCGGTTTATATATGTCAAGAGAGATGATTTTAAAAAGTTTTGGTGGAAATATTAGGGCAGAAAATAGTAACAATTGCTCAAAATCTGAAAACAGTTGTGGAGATGGATTTGGAAAAGGTGCTTGTTTTATAATCGAGATTCCTGAATTTAGAGAGATTTAAATCCCGCAATTGCGGGGAAAACTATTTAAAAATTTGAAGACCCTCATTATCAAAATCTAAAACTCTAATTGTGTAATTTGGAAAAAGCGACTCAAATCTGTTTTTTAAAGGCATAATATCCTCTTTATACATCAAATTGAAAAATGTCGAACCACTACCTGAAAGAGTACTCATTAAAGCTCCGTGTTCAAGTGCGATTTTTTGAACTGTAAAAAGCTCTGGAAGATTTTTCATTCTCTGTTTTTGATGAAACTTATCTTTTGATGCTAGTTTTAATAAATCCCAATCTTCATTAAAAAATGCTCCTGTTAAAAAAGAGGAGTGAGATAAGTTAAAAATTGCCTTCTCCTTGCTATAAACTTTAGGAAGAGTCGTTCGCGATTGAGAAGTCGAAATTGTTTGATTTGGAATAACAACGAGTGCTTTTAAATATGGTGGCAACTTCTTTTTTTGTGTAAAAACTTTTTGTTGGTCAAGAATTGAAACAGTAAAACCGCCCATTGTCGCAGGTGCAATATTGTCTGGATGAGGTTCGTAAAGTAAAGCACTATTTAATAATTTATTTTTAATAACAGTTATTCCAGCAGCTTCACAAGCAGAGGCAAGAGCAGAAACAATAACAGCAGAAGAGCTACCAAGACCCCGCGACATTGGAATATTATTGTGAAAAGTGAATTTGAATTTTGTTTTACTATTTTTTCCTACAATATTTCTGTAATGTTCATTAAAAATATTTATAAAAAGGTTATTCCCTTTCATTTTTGGATTATCAGCACCCTCACCTTTTATTGAGACACTGAAGAATTTTGACGGTTTTATATCAACACAATTTTTCATTTTTAGTGCTAATCCAAGGGTGTCAAAACCTGGCCCTAAATTTGCACTTGTTGCAGGAACACATATTTTCAACAATTCTGTTTCCACCTTGTAAATTTAATTAAAAATTCTACCAAAAAAGGGAAATATAGATTTTTTGAGTTTAGAAGTGGCGGACAGAGAGGGATTCGAACCCTCGATAGCTTTCACTATACTCGCGTTCCAGGCGAGCGCCTTCAACCACTCGGCCATCTGTCCAAAAGTAGAAACGAATTCTACTCGAAAAAAGTTTATCTTTTACTTAACTCCTTTTCATATTTGAGAAATAGACGAGAAAAAGAACAAAAAAACTTAAAAAAAGCATTATTCCGCTGTAAATATGAGCCGAGTTATAATCCATAACTTCTACAAACTCATAAATAGAGACACTTGCCACTTTTGTCTCATTTGGAATACTTCCGCCAATCATAAGAACAACCCCAAATTCGCCAACTGTATGTGCAAATGTAACAACAATTGCAGTTAAAAGCGATGGACGAATATTCGGTAAGGCGATTCGGAAAAGAGTTTCTAATTTGCTTTTTCCACTAATATAACTCGCCTCAAGCATACTCTTGTCAAGCGACTGGAAACCACTTTGAAGAGGCTGAACCATAAAAGGCAAACTGTAAAAAACACTAGCAATAACAAGTCCAGAAAAAGTAAAAAGAAGATTTAAATCAAAAACATCTTTTAAAAATTGACCAATTCCAGAATTTGGTGAAAGAGTTATTAAGATATAAAAACCGAGAACAGAAGGTGGTAAAACAATTGGTAAAGCTGTTAATGCTTCTAAAAAAGGTTTGATTTTACTCTCTGTTTGAGAAAGAAACCATGAAAAAGGTATGGAAAAAATCAATAAAAAAAGTGTTGTTATTGTTGCTAACTTGAATGAAATCCAAAACGGATAAAGCTCTAAATTTTCTAACATATCTAAATTATAACGAATTTTTAATAATAAAAAATAATAATATATGAACCTGAATCTTAAACATAAAAATTAAAAAAATTGGAAGAAAATTTACATAAAAATCTATTTTCGCTTAAATATCGATTTGAACGATATTTTGAAAGGGTCTAATATAAAAAATCCCAAGTGAAACACTTTTTGATTTTTCATGTTTCTTAAATAGATAAACTAAATATTTTATTTAAGAAACTCTAAAAATTGCTTCTGAAACTTAAATTTCTAGCCTTTTTGAAATCTATTTAAGAAAACTAGATTGGTTTTTCCAAGAAATACAAAAAATTGTATTTCTACTAAAAAAATATAGGCTATAAACTGAAGTCGTATTTTCGGGAAAAAGTGTCCTAAAATATGGGGTTATACTTTTTTGATTTCGAGTTTTCTTAAAATATAATGGCAATTTTAATATTTAAGTTTAAAAGTGATTTTTTTGAAAAATTTAAATTAGATGTTTTATAATAAAATATAAATATAAAAAAGATAGTTTGAAGATTTGAAAAAAATTCTTTGATAAGATTATGTTAAAAAATACAGCAAGGGAAAAATTGAAAAAAATTTTTAATGCTTTAGGTAAATTTTATAAATGGACAACAACTTGGACAGGTGCAATTGTTGTTGTTCTTTTTATTATCTCATTCGTCGCACAATCTTTTGTAATTCCAAGTGGTTCAATGATTCGGACTCTACTTGTTGGAGATTATCTTTTTGTGAAAAAGTTTGAATACGGAATTCCAACACCTCATATACCTTGGCTAGAAATTCCAATGATTCCTGGAGTTGGACTCAAATTAGTTGATGGCGACCGACCAAAAAGAGGAGATATTGTTGTTTTCCGAAAACCTGGACAAGAAAATGTCCATTTTGTAAAAAGATGTATTGCAACTTCAGGCGATTATGTTCAACTTATAAATAAAAATCTTTTTGTTCGACCAGTCGAGGGAGATAAATTTATTCGAGATAATTACAGCAAAGATATGATTTTTGAAATTGATGGAAAACTTTGGGTTAGAAATCCGTATCAGAAATATTTTGGTGGAATTTGGAATGATCAAAGAGTTATTGATGATGGGACTCAACCACCGCAACTTTTTAATATAAAACCGACTCGAGTACCAGATAATAATTTTTACATGATGGGAGATAATCGAGACCACAGTAATGATAGTCGTTTTTGGGGCAGTGTTCCTTATGAAAATATTGAGGGAACTCCATGGGCAATCTATTTTTCAATTGACGAAAACCTTACAGTTCGATGGGATAGGATGTTTAGAAGTGTAGATTCTCTGCAAAAAGAGTTTTAACAATTGTTGTTCTTTTGCAACTAATTTGATTTTTATTCTAAATAAACTTATAATGCACATAAGAAAAAAGAATTAGGATATAACATTGAATAAATTAGAAAACTTAGATTGTTTGAATTCACCTAAAAATATGAGTGAAAACATCAATGCAATGAACACGTTTCACAATGACAAAAACTCTTTTCCTGAATATATTCAACATATGGTTAGCCTTGCAAAATTAAAAGATCATGAAGATTTGCTTCAATTTATTGATAGCTCATTAAAGGGGAGTAAGTCGCTTGAAGATATTCACTTCATCTCCTCTTTTTTGTGGCACTGTAATTTGAAAGGAAAAGGGAAAAGCATTCCGATTACAGAGAGAAAAGCACTCAGTAATCGATTTGAAAAAATCATTATTAAAATGGAAAACCATTCTTTAAGTAGTTCCGATGCACAAAAAGAACTTTCTGTTATGCGAGGAACTGTAAATTGTATGCTCTATTACTGCAGTAAGTGAAGTCTGTTTTTTAAATTAAAAATGTCAGTATCAAGTGGGCGGTCTGCAAAAAGTGGTTTTGAGATTTCTCGGATTTTTGAATGGAGTTTTAAGAGAGATTTTGAAAACCCACTTTTTCCACGAATATCAACAGCTTGAGCTAGAGAAAGCAGGGCGATTGAGATCAAATCTTCATAAAGTTCAAGTGAAGTTTTAAAATTCATTGCGGAAGTTGTTCCCATGCTTACTTTATCTTGATTTAAAGATTCTGTTGGTCGAGAAAGAGTTGAAGCGGGAGCAGAATTTCTGATAATTTCGCCACTAATTGCACTTGCTGTAATTTGCATCGCCTTGAATCCGTGGTGATGAGGTTCTTTCAACAGTTTTAAATTTTCACCCAAACCGTTATTAAATTTGTAGTCAATTAAAACAGCAAGTTCTTTATCGATGAGGTCGGCAAGATTTGCAATTGAAATTTTTAAATTATCCATGCCAATTGCGATATATCCGCCATAGAAATTACAACCACTGTGAATTTCCTTTTTTTCTCCATCAATAATTGGATTATCATTTACGGAATTTACTTCGATTTCAATCCAATTTTTTACCATTTTGAGAGTGTCCCAAACAGTTCCTAAAATTTGCGGAGAACATCGAAGCGAATAGCGATCTTGAATATTTTTTTCGCCATCTTTCCAACTTTCTGCTCGACAAGTTTCTAATTTTTCAGAATCCGAAAAGTAGCTTTCCATTCGTTTCGCACTCTCAATTTGTCCAAAAAACGGTTTAACTTCATGCACTTTTTCTGCAAAAGGCTCTTTTGTAGCTCCGAGAACTTCAAAAAGTCCAGATATAAATCTTTCAGTAATATTAAGAAGTTCCTCAAATTTATTAGCACTATTAAATGCAATTGCACTCATAACAGAAGTTCCATTCATAAGAGCTAAACCCTCTTTCGGTTTCAATTTATACTCTTCTAATCCGAATTTTTGCCAAAACCAAAGTCCCTGATCACTATCACCTGCAACAAAAGAAGCCAAATAAGAGAGCGGAGTCAAATCTCCACTAGCACCAACTGAACCAATCGATGGAATTTTTGGAAATCCTCCATTTTGCAACATAAATTCGAGTCGCTCTAAAAGTTCAAAAGAGACTCCAGAAAAACCTTTTGAGAGTGAAATTAGTCGAAAAAGAACAATTAGTCGACTCTCTTCTTTTGAAAGAAGTTCACCAACTCCAACACGGTGAAATCTTGTAATATTTAATTGCAAATCCTCGAGTTGTTGAATTCCATTTTTTCCAGATTCACCAAAACCAGTATTTACACCATAAATTGGGCGGTTTTGCATTTCCGTGTAAAGAAATTTTTGGGAACTCTCAATTCTTTTGATAAATTTATCTTCTTTGCAAAGAACAAAACTCTCTTTTTTTAAATCATCAAAAGATATTTTTTTGTCAGAAATCTCAATCATTCAAAAAGATTTACATTCCATTTTTCTACAAGTCCAGATTTATCTAAACACTGTTGCTGAAAAAATTGCACAATATATGGCATTTGACAATGAGTTTCAAAAATCTCTTTTGATTCCCAAATTTCATTAAACACAATTCCGTAGTGTTCGCCCTCAGCAAAAGGAGACTCAATTTTTCGCATAACTTTGTATTGGATACAGCCATTTTCTTCATGTGTCGAAGTTTCAAGAGCTTTTAAAATATTAAAAAGCTCGTCCTCTTTTCCCTTTTTCGCTTTAAATTCTGCGATGCAATAAACCATTAATAAACCTTTTTCTATTTATCAAAAAAAAAATATCGCTGAAAACCCCCACCTCAAAACGAAGTTTCTTTAGTAAAATCCGTAGAGAATTTAGGTAGTGGGATGAAAACGAACTTTCTCTAAAGCGATACTTTAAATTTTTTGTATAATCGTATCATGAAAAATAGTAGTTGAAGATTTGAAAACAAAAAATATGACTAAAAAAGGTGGTTCTCGGAAACGAGGATTAAATCGGTCAATTCTTCAAACTTCATTTTATCAATTTGTCCAATTTCTGGACTACAAAATTTCAATGCTCAATGGCAAACATTTTTTGAAAGTTCCTCCACACTACACAAGCAAAACTTGTAATAAATGTGGATTTGTAAAAAGAGATTTGACATTAAAAGATCGTGTTTTTGATTGTCCAGAATGTGGATATTCCGAACATAGAGATATTAATGCTTCAAAAAATATTTTGAAAAAAGGTCTCGAGTCTTTTGAGTTGGGAAACAGCTCTTCGACTAAAAAAAGAAAAGCTTAGCAAATTCCGTAAGCATTAGCGATAAGGTTAGCTAAGAAGCCCCCACTTCAAAACGAAGTTTCTCTAAAAAATCCGTAGAGGATTTTTAAGTGGTTGGTATTTCACAAATTTAGTTTTATAGCTACATTAAGAAAATAGAATATTCCCAAAAGAGGAAAAAGTAGAAAGAGTAGTTTTGATTTTAGAATCTTTCTGAAACGATTCCAGCCAAACTCATGAACAGTAAAAATAAAAAGAGCAAAACTGCTAATAGTTGTTGAAAAAGCGAGACCAGAAGCTCCAAAATCCTCTAAAAGAGCTAGAGCGACAACAATTTTTATAAAAAGTGAGTAGGTAGCAATTTTTGCACTCTTTCCAATTTTCTCTTTTGCATACAACCAGAGTGAAAAAAGTTTTGCGACTCCGAAAATTGCTAGACCAAAAAGATAAAAAGTGAGAACTTTAGCCGTTTCAATTCGATCAATTTCTGAAAATTCACCCCGTTCAAAAAGCAGAGAAACAATCTCTTCACTCCAAACAATTCCAACAAGTGTTGCACTTGAAAGCAAATAAGCTAGTAGCCAAAAAGCTTTTTTCAGAATCTCCTCCGCTTTACTTTCGCCAGAGACATCTTTTAAATATTTTGCGACTTTTGGAAAAATTGCCATTGTGATTGCAATTCCAAAAATTGCCAACGGAAATTGAAAAACACGATTTGCAAAATAGAGATATGAGATAGAACCAGTTATTAAAAAAGAGGCGAGAAGTGTGTCAAGAAAAGATGAGATTTGAGCAGTTGCACCGCCCCAAATTGCTAATGAAAATTTTGTAAAAAAGTTTTGTGAATCGTCGGCGACCTCATCGAATCTCTTCCATTTACTAAATCCACCAAAAGCTACACGATTTAATTTGAGAAAGAGTATTGCAAAAACATGTGAAATCACTTGTAAAATTCCGCCGAGAACAACTGCAAATGAGAGTAGATAAACTATTTTTTCATCACTCATTCCGTTTCCAATCATCAGTGCTAAAATCATTGAAATATTTAAAAGTGCGGTCGAAAATGATGTTGTTGCAAAATGCTCTCTGTAATGTAAAATCGCTGATAAAAATGTTACCGTGAAAATAGCGATGAGGTACAGAAAGTTTATCTTTACAAAGATTGTTGCTTTCTCTATATTTTCATCTGAAAAACCTGTCGCTATCATTTTTGTAACTTCGCTGTCAAAAATAAAAACGAGAACTGTCAAAAAACCTACTGCGGAAATCAACTTTAAAAATATGGATGCTGAAAAGAGTATTTTTTTTCGACTCCGCACAAACGATGGAATAAATGCTTGAGAAAATGCTCCCTCTCCAAAAATCCGCCTAAATAGATTTGGCAATTGAAAAGCGACAAAAAATATATCCGTATAAATACTAACTCCGAGTGTCGAAGCCATAAACATATCTCGAATTAGTCCAAAAATTCTGCTTACCAAAATTCCTGAACTGTTGCTAAAAATTGATTTAAACAAAAAATATCCTAAAATAAAATAAAATACAATTATTATAGTTTTTTAATTTAAATCTTTTGGAGTTTTCCCGTAAAAGGGAAAATTTTAGACTGTTTTAACTAATTGGAGTTCCAATTTTTCGCGGTTTTTCTGGACGAATTAGTGAAAGTCCATTTTCATCTTTTCCAGCAAGAACCATTCCTTCAGACATGTGTCCCATCAATTTAGCAGGTTTGAGATTTGCAACTACACAAACTTGAGTGTTTAAAAGTTCCTCTTTTTTGTAGTATTTACGAATTCCTGCAAGAATTTGTCGTGGTCGCTCTTCACCTAAATCAACTCTCATTTTATAAAGCTTGTCGCTTTTTGGCAACTCTTCAACTTCAATGATTTCACCGATCTTGATTTTTGTCTCAAAGAATTTATCAATTGTGATAACACCCTCAATTTTCAACTCTTTCGGTTTCTCCTCTTTTTTCTCTTCCTGTTTCATTTTAGGTTTATCAACTCTTGGGAAAAGTGCAGAAACTTTTTGGATTTTAAATTCTGTTCGCACATCTTTTTCAGTGATGATTTTTTTATAACTTTCAGCAGAAATTTCAACATTTAGAGCTTTTGCCATCTCTTCACCACTTTTTGGCATGATTGGATAAATCAGGAGAGAAACACGAGAAAGAAGATTTGAGATGAAAACAAGTAGCGACTCGACCTCATCGGGATTTGTTTTGATTTTTGCCCAAGGTTCACTTTTTTGAATAGCACCATTTCCAATTGCAAGAATTTCCCAAATATCTTCTAAATATCGGTGAATTTGCATTTTAAAAATATGCTTTTCAAGTCCGCTGATGATTTCATCAACTTTCGCTAATTGGCTTTCAAACTCCCCTAAACTTGCGGAAAATTTGAGTAAAAAATATTTGTCTCCCATTCCAATTAAACGGTTTAAAAGATTTCCAAGTGAATTTCCTAAATCTCCATTGATACGATTAATAAGAGCTTTTTCAGAAAAATCCCCATCTTGACCAAACGGAACTTCACGAAGTAAAAAATATCTGAAAGTATCAATTCCGTAAGCATCAACAACTTCTCGAGGTTTTACGATATTTCCGACAGATTTGCTCATTTTTTGTCCATCTCGAGTCCACCAACCGTGTGCCGAAATATGATGAGGTAGAGGTAAATCCAAACTCATTAAAAATGCGGGCCAATAAATTGCATGGAATCTTAAAATATCTTTTCCAACAATATGAGTTTTTGCCGACCAAAAATCCATATTTTTTTCATCGTCGCCATAACCAAGTGCTGTAATATAATTTAGAAGTGCATCCAGCCAAACATACATAACATGATGAGGTTCGTTCATCGATTCTGGCAATTTAACACCCCAATCAAAACTTGTTCGCGAAATTGATAAATCCTTTAAACCACCCTGAACAAAAGAGATAATTTCATTTCTTTTTGAAGTTGGCAAAATAAATTCTGGATTTTTTTCGTAAAGTTCCAAAAGCTTATCTTCATAATTTGAGAGTCTGAAAAAGTAGCTCTCTTCTTCAATTACTTTTGTCTCTTTTCCGCAATCTGGACAAGAATTTTCCCCAATCAGTTGTGTGTTTGTAAAAAAGCTCTCACATGAAATACAGTAATTTCCGCTATATGAACCTTTGTAAATATCACCTTTTTGAAACATTTTCTCAAAAGCGATTTGAACACCTTTTTTGTGATAGTCGTCTGTGGTTCTTATAAAATGGTCATATTTGATTCCAAAATCATCCCAAAGTTGCTTAAATTTTCCAGAAATTTCGTCTGCATACTCTTTAGGGGTTCGACCTCGTTTTTTTGCACTCTCTTCAATTTTCTGACCGTGTTCGTCTGTTCCAGTTAGCAAAAAAGTTTCGTATCCGAGAAGTTTTGAATACCGAGAAACGGCATCCGCAATTATTGTTGTGTAGGCATGTCCGATATGTGCTTCATCATTCACATAGTAAATCGGAGTAGTTATATAAATTTTATTACAAGATGACAAATTCTAACTCCAAAGTTTTAAATCTATCAAATTTTAACACAAACTTAAATTAATTTTAAGTTAAATATCAATATTTAGAAATTAGATTTTTTTGAAAATCCGCCTTAAAAAAGCGGAGATAGGTTACTATTTTATAGAGAATGTTGAGAATATTTTGTTTTCTTTTATTTGTTTAGAAGTCGAAAGAAGCTCTTTTCCGTCGTGGTGAATTTTGATAATTCTGTTTTCGTCAAATTCCCAATCAAGCTGAATCGACTCATCTTTGTTGTAAAATTTATCAAGAGTGATAAATGCACCATCAATTTCTCGTAATTTGTGCTGATCTTTTGCATCAACTCCGTAATAGAGAAAAATATCTGCTCGTTTTGTAGTTTCACTAAATTTAAAATTGTAAGTTCCAGTTTCGGGAGCTTTGACATCATGCGGAATCAATTTCTCAAATCTTCTACCATTTCGGATAAAAATCGAGTCGCTCATGACATCGGTAATTTTGATTTTTTTCAATTTGTGATTATTAAAATTGTAGCTATGAATTGAAGCACCTTTTGAAACTGCTTCTCGTTCAGTAAAATCAACAATCTTAGTTGTATTGCCGAAAAATTTACGAAGAGTCTCTTCAACAAGATAGAATTTACCAGAACCACCAGTAAGAATCACCATATCAATATCATCTTTTTGCAACTTTGACTTTTTGAGAGTATTGATAAGTGGCTGAAGAAGTTTCCCATTATTCGCGATGAGGTCGGATAAAATTTCTCGTAAGTTTTGATCATTCAGAGTCAAATCACGAATTGAGAGACCATCGATAATTTCAAAATTTACTGTTTCTCTTTTTCTCTGTTTTAATTTTGGATTCTCTGTGCTTGAAATCTTTTTTGAGAGTGAAACTTTGTGTCTTTCTGCATGAGAAACAATTCTTGAAACAATCACAGCTTGTTCTTCTGGAGTTCTAGCAGAAATAGACGGATTTATTTTTTCAAACTCTTCTAAGAAATAAGAGGCAATTCTTTTATCAATATCATCTCCACCAAAATCCATTCGTTCTGAACGACCAAGAATTGAAATATCAAAATCGTCATCATCTAACAAGATGTTTGCAATCGAAATATCTAGTGTTCCTCCGCCAATATCATAAACAAGGACTTTTCGGTTTTTATCAAAAAATTCATCTCCAAACTCAAAAGAGTTTTCAGAATTCAAAAAATACAATAAAACAGCTGTCGGTTCATCAAGCAAATTTACATGCTGAAAACCTGCAAGATGTCCAGCTTCAATTGTAGCTCGTCTCTCATCACTATTAAATCCAGCAGGAATTGTAATCGTAACAGCTTCAAAGTCGTCTGAACCGAGTTGTTGTTTTACAGAATCTCTTATTTGTTTCAAAAGAATTGAAGAGAGTTCAGTCATATCAAAAGATATTTTGTCATTTTTATCATTTTGAAGAGGAACATCAATTTCGGATTCTCCACCAATTCGAGTCTTTACAGAACGAATAGTTTGGAGGGGCTTATGCCCGTCGCTGTAAATCTTTTTTGCAAACTCACCAACATAAATTGTCTCTGTTTCTCGATTGATGTAAATGCTTGATTGCAAACCATTCATATTTGTTACAGAGTTATGGCTAGAGTCGTGCTGGAAAATATTGAGACTTCTTAGTTTTTCCATTGGATTATCTCTCCGTCCAGAAATCTCAACAACTGATACAGTGCTTTCCGTAGTTCCTAAATCAATCCCAATACTATTTCCCATTTCTACTCTCCTTTTTCTCTTCAGAAGTTTCTACTTTTGTTTCGGGTTTTTCTGAACTTGTTTCAGAATTTTCAACTTTTACGATTTCATCAACTTCAGCTTTTTCAACGACCTCATCGCCAATTTTGATAGCATGTTTTAGAATTTTGTAAGTTTTACCAATTTCAACATTTCCAAGAACAACGAGCAAATCATCACTGTTTGTTTTTGTAACTTCGATTTCTTGATCAACTTCAAATTCAGTTTGCACAACATCACCAAAAACAGAAGAGACCTCTAAAAACTTAGATGGAAAACTTTCGTGAAGTTGTTTTGCAAGTTCTAAGTTCTTTTTTTCCATTCCAATTTTTTCAGCTTTTGCAATCTCACTTTCTAACTCTTTTTTGTGTTTCTGTTCAACTTTTTGGAGGTTTTCCAAATCACCCTTTTTTGAAATATAAAGCCGAGAAATTTTTGAAAGTTCAGCTAAACCATCTCTCATATACTCCTCAAGTTCATCAATCGCTTTTTCCTCTTTTGGCACAACTGAATCTTTTTTAGCATCACTGTTTCCAATTTTTTCAGGCAATTCAGAAAGAGTTTTTTCCAAACTTTGGAGATTTTGCAATTGTCTTGTTTGCCCCTGAATTGACTCAACATTAGTAGAAAGCTCTTTCAATTTCTCTTCTAGTTTTTCTTCAAGAACAAATTCAAAATCTTTAGATTTTAAATAGTCATTTGGGATTTTCATTTTTTGAGATTCAGGAAATTTGATTTGAGAAATTCTGTTTTTAATATCTGCTGTTTCATCAAAAACAGTTTTCTCAATATCTTTTTTCATATTTTCAACTTCAACTTTCCAAAAATCAAATTTTGGCATTGCATTTTTGATTTTTTTCAAAAGAGAGTTTTTATCATCTTCTTTTAAAACATCAGTGCTGTTTGCAACTTCATCAAGCAATTTGCCTTTTTGATCCAAATCTTTTTGCATTGCAACAAATTCTTTTTTTAAATATTCTTTGATTTCTTCTTTTAGTGTTCGTAAGTCATCTGAGACTCTTGCAAGTTCTAAGTTTTCGTTTGGTTCTTTGTTGTTCAGGTAAGTTTGTTCATCTTTTTGTCCTTCTGGTTTTTTAAATTTGCTGTATTTCTCATCTTTTTTATTTTGACTAGCCATTTTTTTTCCTTTAGTTTGATTTGGTCTTTTTGTTTCTTGTTGTTTTTCTACTTTTGAAATTGTATTTTCCGTAGCAGACTCTTTTTGTCCAAAAACTACATCAACTCCGAATTTAATCGGAGCTGTAATAATTTTAAAAGGATTCATTGTTCGATTTCTTCAAATTCACCCCGAAGAACCTCGTTTTTGTTTTCATCGTAAAAGATGTAGCCAATTTCACCAGAGTCATCATCTCGATAGAGTGAAAGGAAAATTGTATTTGATGGAAAAACTGTGCCGTCAATTGTTGCTTTTCCAATTTTTTCACACTCATCAATTTGCCCACTTTCACCCTCGTAAAATGAGAGAATAAAATCCTCTTTGAGATTAGAGTTTCCAATTCGTAATTTATATTCTGGAGAAATTTCACCGTAAGGGCTGTTTTTTCGTAGGATTTTTTGAAAACGGTTTCCAATTGCGACACCAACAGATTTACTTGTTTTTCTGATAACTGTATATTTTAGAGAGTCATCAACAGAAAGACCTGCCAAAATACCTGCACCGTGTCCAACAAGTTCCCCTAAGTTTTTTCGAGCTTCAGGTTCAAATCCGAAAAAATCACGAACAATATCTTTGATAATTGGAATTGAACTTGAACCACCAGCTAAAATCACTCGGTCAATATCAGATGGATCTAAATCAGCATCAGCAATTGCAATGTCAAGAGCATCTTCGATTTCACCAACAATATTTGCAGTTCGTAGCCAATCTTCAAACTCATCTCGAGAGAGTTCTCGGTCAATAACTTTTGACTCATTATTTATACTCAAACCACCTTTGTAAATCTCAACTTCATCTTCTTCACTAAGGAGTTCTTTGTTTTCTCTTGCCTCTTTTAAAAGTTCTCTTTTAAGTATCTTTTGCTCTTTTTCAACTTGAATATCTGAAAGACTTATTTTTAAATCTTGTTCTAAAAACTTATTGACGATTTTTGCATCAATATTTTTACCTCCAAGTTTTTCAACTCCACCAGTATTTAAAACTTCGATTTTTGCATGTTGCTTGTCATCTTTTTCAAACTTAAAAATAGTGAGATCAAAAGTTCCTCCCCCGAAATCAAAAACAACGATGTTCTCTTTCTTTCCATTCTCAATTTCATCACCAAAAACACCAAAAGAGATAGCAGCAGCAACAGGCTCTTCTACAAGTTTTATAACAGGTATTCCAGCATTTTCTGCCGATTTTTTGATTCGTTTTCGATACTTATCTCCATAAGCATAGGGAACAGTGATAACAGCACCATCAATTTTTTTTCCACCATGAGTAGCTTCAACTTTTTCACGAATTCCTGTAAAAATCATCTCAGCAATATCTGAAGCTGTAACTTGACGATCACCTAAGTTTGGAACTCTCCACTTTTGGTTATCTGAAGTGATGTGTCTTTTTACATCATCAAAAAAGTTTAGAGTGTCATCCATTCGGTTTCTT
The DNA here is from genome assembly GCA_000276965.1 of Thiovulum sp. ES. NCBI lineage: Bacteria > Pseudomonadati > Campylobacterota > Epsilonproteobacteria > Campylobacterales > Sulfurimonadaceae > Thiovulum > Thiovulum sp. ES. Next base: position 21,741 of record AKKQ01000005.1, read on the forward strand.
TTTCCGAGAATATATTTTCCATCTCCCTCGATGTAAATCACATTGTCGAAAATATCACTACCTGCATAGCTTCCCATATTTGCAACAGCAACAGCATCTTTTCTGACAAAGTCATATTTTGTTACAAAGTTTGTCGAGTTCCCAAAATCAATTCCAATATACAATTTATCCATTTACAATTCTCCACATATTTACTTTTCCGTCTGCAATTGCTCTATTTTCTGCAACCATGTAAGGAAATGAGATTACATTTTTAATTACATGAGCTAGGTTTCTGTCTGTTGTGTTGCATTTATCACACTCTTCTGGCTGAATAAAATCATATTTTTTATCATCAAGTTTTTCACCAGCTTTTAATTCCAGAGTGAAAATTCCAATGTTTTTCAAGAATGAGTTGAAGATTTGTAAAACTTGCTGGTAAAACGGTTTTTCATCAATTCCACTTTCGAGAACTCTCACAACTTCAGAAATAAAGCTAGAAAAGTTTTTATCAATTGCGATGAGGTACTCATCTGAAAGTTTTTGCAAATTCCAATTCTCATCTATCTTGAATTTTTTCACTGCTGAAATTAATTTTCGTGTTCTGTTGTCAATTGTTTTGCCTATAATTTCGAGAGACTCAATTTCACTTTCTGAAAGTTGTTTTTCAACTCTGTCCAAAAAATCATCGAATTTCTCTGCAAAAGAATCAACTTCATCTAAAAATTTCTTTTTTTGACTTTCAAAATCATCATGAGATGTCGGTTTTCCAAAAAGAGATTTTTCACCCTTTTCAATCATAAAAAGAGTTAAGTAATTCACATCTTTATCACTTTCAGAATCTTTTTGAACAATTGCAATTGGGCGAAAATGCCCAAAGTCTTTTGTTAAAATCTCATCAAACTTTTTATTTAGACTTACGATTTTGTCAAAGTTATACATCTGAATTTCCTTTGATTGAAATATCTCGGCTATCAACTTTTGTGCCATCTCGGTGAAAAACTTCAGCAGAAACAAGAAGTGTGTCATCTCGACCAAGCTCAAACTCAACTCTAATTGTCAATTCTCCAGCTTTTGCTTTTGGAATTCCGCTAAATTGAATTGTGTCGATAAAATCAACTCCCTTGTCAAAAACTCTTGAACTTTTTCCAAAAACTCTTGAATTTCTGTTATAAATCTCCACATTGATATTCTCTTGGTCATCTCGTTCAGTTTGGAAATCTTTTGTAAAACTAACTGGTAAATCTGTTCCCTCTGAAATCAACTCAAAAAATTGATGTCCTCGAATTGCAACTCCAAAATCTTTAATTGCTTCATCACTTTCAAAACTTTTATCATCAATTCCATCTTCAGAACCCCAAGTTCGTACAGCTTCAATAACTCCACCTTTTGAAATAACGGTAGAAGTGTCTTGAGTGAAAGATGGAGTTTTGCCAAGAGTATCAATGAGAGAATCTCGAATACTTGGAATATTTGAGCTACCACCAGCAAGAACGACCTCATCGATGTCATCAGCCATAAAATTGAGACCAGACATTAAATCTTTAACAACATCAAGAGCCTCTTTCCGAATTTCAGTAATTGCGCTCTCAAACTCTCTTCGAGTAATTGTGTAGCTTAAATTTATATTTCCGTTTTGAGTTTTAAAATCAGAAATCTGAATTTCCGTTTGTTCAAATTCAGAGAGTTCAATTTTTGTATTTTCGGCAGAACTTAAAACAAAAGCAACATTTGTGTTGTAATCTTTTTCAGATAATTCACTCTCATCTTTGTCAAACATATCAATATCATGTTCATCTAAAATTTTCTCAAAAATAAGTTCAGTCAATTTCTTTGTTACATCTTTTCCACCGAGTGAATTGTTTCCATTAGCACCAACAACTTTAATATCAATATCTTTGCCGTTTTTCTCAGTTTCCAAAATTGAACAATCTAGTGTCCCGCCACCAAAATCAAAAACTAAAATTCGTTTGTCTGCTTCCGACTCAATTGCATAGGATAAACCAGCTGAAACAGGCTCTTTTTGGATACGAACTTCACCAAATCCTGCCTCTTCTCCAGCCTCTTTAATTATCGTGATTTGACTTGGATTGAAATTTGCAGGAACAGTAATTACAGCTTTTTCAATGTAATCTTTTAGATATTTCTCACTCTCCTCTTTTAAATGTTGCAAGAAAATTCTTGAAGCATCTTTTGGAGTAATTGTTAAATCACTGCTATTTTTTACTTGCTCTTTTCCTTTTAAAGCACGAAAATCAATAAGCGAAACTGTTTTAATTCCACCAACAACATCTTCTGCTTTTACCTTTAAACCTTTGTCATTTGTAATCAAATATGTTTCTGGATTTAAATCTGTAAAAGTTTTAGCAATTGACAAAACACGATTATCATTTTCACTGTTTTTCGTATCTTTTTCCAAGTCATCTGGCAAAATATCTAAATTGCTATCTTCAAAAAATATGTTTCCAGAATCTTTTAAGTCGTCAATACTTTTCATTGCCTCTTTTGCACTAACTTCGATATCTGGATTGTTTGCTAAATTGTGGAGTTCATCAACAACTTTATTTGGCAATCTCACAAAATCCGACTTTCCAAACTCTTTTAAAATTTCAGGTGCATCAATAAAGATATTTGTATCAATTACAAAATTTATTTTAGTTTCGACCTCATCGCTATTAAAAGCAAAAGTATATTTTGTAGAACTTCCAATATCACTTTTAAACTCTTTTAGTAGGAGTTCTGGTTTTACTGCACCTTTTGCAATTGCTCTTGAACCAAAAACGATCTTTTTTGAATCTTCAAAAAATAGTGCTGTTGGAATAATCTTTTTTTTCTTGAAAAGAACCTGCTCGATTTGTCCCTTGTCAAAATATGAGACGACTGAATTTGTTGTTCCAAAATCTATTGAGATTGTTTTTCCATTTGCTTCTGTGAATTCTAACTCTTCTGCCATTTTTTCCCTTTGCTTTGTTGTTTAAATTATATTTTTTGGACAGGACAAAACCTGTCATTTATTAAAAACTTTGTAGTGAGCTTGTGATTTTTTGGAAAATTGATGACAATTGACTAAAGTCCGAACCTGAATAGTAGTGTGCCGATGAGGTTGCAAGATTTCTCAAAAAGATTTCATCAACTCCATCACCAATTCCAATCGTGATTAGAGTTGTGTCAGATTTCATATAATTCCCTTCACTCATTGCACTATCTTGCCAATCTGGATAGCCATCAGTAACAATAATTGCTAGTTTTTCATTTCTTGCTCCAGAAAGAACCTGTCTTGCCTGTTCAATTCCACTAGCCATATTTGTCGAGCCTCGACATTCAATATTTGAGATTCTGTATTGCAAATCACTTTGAGAATTTGAGAGATTTGAAACAACTGAAGCAGAGCTACCAAATTCAACAACACCAACATTGTGAGTATTCAAATCAATCATGTCAGAAACAAGAAGCTGACAAGCATTTTTTGCTTGTTGTATTGGAGTCCCACACATGCTTCCAGAAATATCAACAGTTAAAACAATGTCAAAAGATTTTTCGTATGTTTTTTTAACTCGTTTCACTGCACCTTTTTCAATATCAACAGCCTCTTTTCTGCTACTTCCAGTTCTCACATCTTGTGCCGTAACATGTAAAATTCTGTTTTCGTCAAACTCAAAAGTAACATCGATTTGTGGAACTCCAGCAGGTGCTTTTTCAATATTTGAGAGAGAGAAACCTCCGTAATAATCATTCATATTTACATCAGAATCTTCACCCTCGAAAATCTCAATCTGAATTTCTGGTTGGTAATTTGAGACAGTTGTGTATCTTTTTGTAAATGAGATTGGGTATTGCTGATTTTTTTTCAAAATTGCTGAAAATTCATCATTCACCATTTCAATACCGAGTGAGTGAGAAATGATGTCGATAATTTGAATGCTGTCTCCAGAGTTTGCAGTAAGAGAAGCACCCATTGCTACAAGTTTGTCAAGTGGTTTATCCGAAAAAGGTTGTTTCCCAAAAAAGTTTGTAACAAATTTTTGAACGGCAGGAATTCGTGAGCTACCACCAACAAGAACAACTTTATCAATATCATTTATAGAAAAACCTCCGTTTGAAAGAGTATTTTCAATTGTGTTTTCAATTTTTCGGAGTGTATTTTTTGCGATTTTTTCAAATTCAGCACGAGTCAAATTCATAGAGAGGGAATAACCACCAAAAAGATTTGGGATTTCAATCTCACTGTTTTCAGCATCAGAAAGTGCAATTTTTGTCTCTTCAGCATATTTCAGAATTGTTTGCCGAGCTTTTCTATATTCATCCTGTGGAAGTCCCGATTTTTTCAATGAAGATAAATCTGTTCCGTGATCTTTTCGGATATGTTTAAAAACTGCTTCGATAATGTGATTGTCAAAATCATCACCACCGAGTCGATTGTCTCCGTCAAGTGCCAGAGTTTGGAATTTTCCTGCTGAAACTTGTAGAATTGAAGTATCAAAAGTTCCTCCACCAATATCTACAATAAATAGCTTTTCGTTTGCTCCACTCTCAAAACCGTAAGCAATTGCTGCTGCAACTGGTTCGGTAATAATTTGCTTGACTTTAAAACCAGCATTTTCACCTGCTCGTTTTGTCTCATCAATTTGTGAAGATTTAAAATAAGCAGGAACAGTAATAACTGCTTCGACCTCATCGTTACCAGTATGTTTTTTAATTCCTTTTTTGATTTCACTCAAAATTTCTGTTGCCACATCAGTTGGTGAAAAAGTTCTATCTTCAATTTTCCAACTTTTTTTCATGTCGCCCATAAATGTCTTGGACGAACTGATATAATTTTCTGGATTTGTTAAAGATCGTTTTTTTGCAGAATCACCAATTCTAACTTTTCCACTTTCGTAATACAAAACAGATGACAAACTTTCCAATCTACCAAATTTGATTTGCTCAAAATTTCCTCTATCGAAAATTGTTGCCACACTGTTTGTTGTTCCTAAATCAATACCTACTTTTATCATTCATCTTCCCTTTAAATTTTCAGAATTGTAAAGTCCTTGACGGACTATGATTGTCTAAAACTAGACTCTTCTTTGTAAAAACTCAATTAGTTTATAGTGTCTATATCTTTGTGAAAAAGTTTCTGTGTTTCTATGTCGCGAATGAAGTTCAACAAGGTTGTTTCCAATTTGATCGATGAGGTCTTTTGGCAAACCATTAATTTGTTGAAAAATTTTGTAGTTTCCAATATTCCGTGCAAAATGGTAAGCCAGAACTTTTTTAACTCTCCCATCTCCACCATGTGAATTTACAATCTGTTTAACAAGAGAAGTGTTTCTTTCCAAGTTTCGACTTAAATAATACAAACGAGCAATATTAAATTGTGGATTTCCATTCAACTTATTTAAAAATTCTTTCAATGAATTAAAGCCTGATGAATCACTCCAGTTTTCAATACTTTCAACAACTTTTTGTTCTTTATCTGAAAAAGAGACTCCTTGATTCTTTAATTCTGAAATAATGTTTTGTGCTTTTTCTTTACTTTTAAACCTCGGTGGTTCAAGCATTTGTATAAAAAGTCCTTTCATACTCAAAAAATCATAATCTGTGTAAGCATCTACAATCTCATCTTCAAAAGAGTTCAGTTTATGGAATTTAGATAGAACTCCACGAACAAGAAAAGGAAGCATATTTTTATCATGTGAATTGTTTGCAATAAACTCCATAAGTGCATCAAATCCATCTTCACCGAGATGTTCTAATGATTTAAACCAAATTGCATCTCTGTCTTTGTCATTTTTGTTTTCTAAAATCCAATTTGCAATATCTCTTTTATCTGAAAGAAGTGTAAAAATACTCTGAAAAAATTGAGAATCTTTTGTTTTGGTGTAATTAAAGATTTCGGGATTCTTCTTGAATTCACTTTCCAAAAATTGAGGTAAAAGATGCTCTTTTGTTTTCATGTAATCTTTGACAATTCTCTCAAAGCATTCAGTTCGAGATTCAACCATTTCTGATTTGTTGGCAAAAGTCTTTTTACAATCGTCGAGAGAAGCTTTTTCATTGTAAAGACTGTTGAGAAATTCACGAAAATTTGTATCTGCATAAATATTGTTTTCAACAACATCTTTTGAAATTTCTGTGAAATATTGTGGGGGAAGAGATAGGAGTGTCTTTTTGAAAAAATCTTTCACATTTTTGTTTTGAAAGAAATTTTCTTTAATCAGCCAACTGTTTTTAAGTAAAACTTTGCTGAAGATCTTTGTCCCGTGTTTTTGGGAGAGTGTTTTTAAATCCTGTATTGAGCTATTTGAGATAGCTTTTCGTATCACTTCATTATCATTTTTACTGATATATAAAGTGTTATCCTTTTCAAAACGGAGGTCGAGAGCTTTTTCCACTTTTGAGAGTGTTTCCATGCAAGTCTCCAATTATTTTTGAGAATTGTAAAAAATCAGAAAGACAGAAATAGTCTATTTTAATTCTGTTTCTAAACATGGTCTTAAATTATAAAAAAAAACTATACTTTGTCAAGTTACGGAATTCTTTGTTACTTCGTAAAAAACTTTCAATTTTTGACACTCGTGGATACAACGAAAAAGAACATAACTCTTTGATTCAGCAAAAACGAGGTGAATATTTAAAAACTTTAACATCAATGGTAGAAGTTGGATTTGTCAAAGACTATGGTAATTTGAGAGAGGTTCTTTTTAAAATTTAAATTTTTTCTACATCTTTGTCGGAAAAAGTTCCGACAAAAACTAATCGACTTTTGAGAGAATCGACTCTTTTACAACTTTAAATCTATCCATAATATTTCCCTCAACTGTTCCGACATCTGAAGAGAGAATTACTCCGCCTCGAGAAATTGCACTATCTAAAATAATTTTAACATTCTCCATTTTTGATAGTGAAGTTTTTAAATCATCAATATCTCCACTATTTGCATGAATTGTAATTTCTGTCGCTTCATTTAAACTTTTGATAAGAGATTTTGAGAGATTTATCGCAACTTGACCGCTATTAAAACTAATTTCACCAGTTAAAACCTCTTTTGCAATTGCAATTGATGTATGAACAAGCTCTTTTTCAAAATTCTCTGAAAGACTCTCAAATTGAGTTGAAATTGTTTCCAATTTTTTCATTGAATTCCCAAGCCGTTCTAAATTTTGATGATACTTATTTTCATTATTTCTTTCAGCTTGTAAAATTCCATCATGAACACCTCTTTGGTAAGAATCGTGCTTGATACTTTTTAATTCTGCTTGAAAAAGCTGTTCTTGATTATCAAGTTTGCCTCTTAAACTAGCAATTTCATTTGTTAGAATTTCGCTTTTTTGAATTAGAGTCTCAATTAGTTCATCTCGTTTTCTAACAGATTCATTTTCAGAGCTTTGCTTCTGTTTTACTGGTTCATTTTTTGTTGGAAGTCCAGCTTGAAAATCTTCACTCTCTTTTTTTTCTGGTTGTCTAATTTGAGTTTTTAAAAATGGCTGAAAATCTGTTCCGCCTTTTGATTCATCTAAATCTACAAATGAAAATTGGACAATTTCGTGTTTCTCTTTGTGGTTTTCTAAAACGACGCCCATATATTTTCTCCGTTTTTTAAGTTTTCAGAATTAAATAATTTATTTAAATCAGATTTTTGTTTTTTAGTATCTGATTTTGCAGTTGTAAAATATCACTGTTAAAATTGTGATACACATCTATGAATTATAACAAAAATCTTTCTCTTAAATTTCTTAGTTTTTACATATGAGTAAAAATGGTTCTGAAACTATTTTAAAATAATAAATCGCTAGTAATCTTGTTTTATATCTTTAAACTATTAAAAATATAACCTAGCATTAACAAAACTTAAGATTTTTAGAGTAATTTCGGTAATTTAGTTTCATTTTATCATAGGTTAAATTTAGTTTCCGTAAAATAGCGAACCATTATAAATTTTGGGTCAAACTTTAAATTGAAAGGTAAGCTATGGCTAACCAAAGCAGAAGAGCTTTTATGGGTAAGGTTCTTGGTGCAACGGCTGGTGTTGGTGCGGTTGCATCTCTCTATGCCATGAAACGAACTTGGGATCCACTTCCTAGTGTTATTAGTGCAGGTTTCACAACTGTTGATTTATCTCCTCTTGAGGCCGGAAAACTTTCTATTATTAAATGGAGAGGAAAACCAGTTTTCTTGTTAAAACATACTCCAGATATTCAGACTGATACAGCAAGAGATATTGTAATCGGTGAAGATAGATACACTGTTGTTATCGGTCTTTGTACTCACCTTGGTTGTATTCCTGAATGGAAAGAGGGTGAAAAGATTTTCCACTGTGCTTGTCATGGAGGTCAATATGATCCACATGCACGACAAACTTTTGGACCTCCACCGAGACCACTTGATATTCCTCCGTTCTCTTTAAATGGAACTTCTCTTACTCTTGGCGATGAAGGCGAAGAGTATAAAAAAATGATGACAATGGCTTAAAGGTAATTTTTTATGGCACATTTTACAAAAGCAAATAGTGTTGGAGAGTGGTTAGACCAAAGACTAAACACAACAATGCTCACAAAAGTCATGATGACTGAGTATTGGATTCCAAAAGATATTAACTTCCTCTGGGCAATGGGAATGATCCTTGCCTTTACTTTCAAAATCCTCTTAATTTCTGGTATTTTCTTACTTATGTATTACAAGCCAGATGTTAATATGGCATTTGACTCTGTAAATTACACAATTATGCAAGAAGTTGGCTACGGTTGGCTATTCCGACATATTCATGCCGTTGGTGCTTCTGTTGTATTCCTTGTAATCTATATTCATATGTTTACTGGTATTTACTACGGTTCATACAAAAAAGGTAGAGAGATGATCTGGTTAAGTGGTATGCTACTTCTAGTTCTTTTCTCTGCTGAAGCATTCTCTGGATATATGCTACCTTGGGGACAAATGAGTTACTGGGCTGCTTATGTAATTACAAACATTTTTGGTGGAATCCCATTTATTGGTGATGAGCTTGTTGTTTGGATTCGAGGTAACTTTTATGTAGCTGATGCAACTCTTACAAGATTCTTTATGCTTCATGTTCTTCTAGTTCCACTTGCAATTCTTGGTGGTATCGCATTCCACTTCTATACTTTAAGAATTCCGCATGTTAATAACCAAAAAGGTGAAGAGCTAGACTTTGAAAAAGAGGCTGAAATCTATAAAGAGGGACACAAAAAAAGAAGTAAAATCATTCCTTTCTGGCCTGTATTTATGGCAAAAGATGTTTTCGTTCTTTCTGTTTTCCTATTCTTCTTCTTCTACTTAGTTTTCTATAACTATAGTTTTGCAATGGATCCAGTGAATTTTGACCCAGCAAACGGTTTAAAAACTCCTGCACACATCTATCCAGAATGGTATTTCCTTTGGAGTTACGAAGTTCTTAGAGGATTCTTCTTCGATATTGGTCCTTTCAAAGCTGCGGATATTGGTCTTGCTGCATTTGGATTTGCTCAAATTATTCTTGCTCTTATTCCTTGGTTAGATAGAAGCCCAACAGTTGCACCTGCAAGTCAAAGACCTTATTTTAAAGTTTGGTTCTGGGTTATGATTATAATCATGATTATTCTTACAATTTATGGAAAACTTCCTCCAACAGGAACAAATGCATGGATCGGGTTCTACTCAAGTATCGCATTTATTCTACTTTTCCTACTTTTACCAGTGGTAACAATTATGGAGAGAAAGAAAACAGCAGGAGGTAACAAATAATGAAAGAATTAAAAATCTTTGGTGTAATTGTTTTCTTTACACTTTTTACATATTGGGGAGTTGAGCCGTATGCACACTCAATTTTCCACCCACATGTTGAACCTGCTGATTTTGAATTCACAGACCTACCAAAAGTAGAGGCTACTGGCGATGTTGCAAACGGTAAAGCTCAAGTTGAGATGAACTGTGTTGCTTGTCATGGAATCGAATCTGAAGGTATCAATGCTCCACTTGACAATCAAACTGCTAACATGAGTTACGGTGTTGTTCCTCCAGATTTATCTCTTGCAGGGAAAATCTACAATGCAAATTTCCTAGCTAATTTCATCAAAAATCCTGAAGTTGCTACAAAAACTGCACACAAATTTTCTGAAGCTGGAAAAGTTCACCCAATGCCTGGTTATGCTTGGATGTCTGATTCTGATATAGCTTCTATTGTTGCTTACCTTCAAGATGTTGCTAACAGAAAAGTTGAAAAAGATGGTTTAACTGATAAAGAAGTTTTTGAAAATGCTTGTGGTCGATGCCATAACATGAAATATGCGAAAATTGAAGCGACAAGTGATGTTTCAAACTATATGGGTTCAACTCCTCCAGATTTATCAGTAATGATTATTTCACGAGGACACCATTATCTTGAAACTTTCATTAATGATCCTCAAAAACACCTTCACGGAACAGCAATGCCACGAGTTGGTTTAACTGAAGAGGCTCAGGCTCAAGTTATTGCTTACATGGAAGCTACTGGAGATTCTAAGAAAGAAGAGAGAGAAGCACTTGCTCCTTTAGTTCTTGGTTTCTTAGCAATCATGGCAGTTCTTTCATACTTCTGGAAAAAAGAAGTTTGGGACGAAGTTAAGTAATTAACAAATTCCTCTTTCCCCTTTCGGGGAAAAATTAAATCTCTCTCAAAACCCTAAATCCAATTGAAGAACTTTTACTATTTTGGTGATATTTTGCACGATTTGACGGTCGCAAATAAAATCTTTTTGTTTTCCAATCTCCGCCCCGCATACTTTTATAAGAACTTGCTCGTTTTGTCAAATAGTTTCGATTGTAACTATCACTTGTAAATTCCCAAACATTTCCCGCAATATCATAAACACCAAATGGATTTTGCTCTTTTTGTCCAACTGTATGAATTCCACCACCACTATTTTCAAAGAACCAAGCATAGTCATCAATTTTTCCAGTTTGCGAAATTTGGTCAAAACTTAATCCACTTTTTGCGACATATTCCCACTCGACTTCAGTTGGCAAACGATATTTTTCACCACTCTCTTTTGAAAGCCATTCCGCATAAGCAACTGCATCATTCCACGAAATTCCGACAACTGGACAATTATCGTCAAAACAGACTTCAGAAAATCTGTTTTCATTTCCAAACCATTCGGGAAAATGTGATTTTGTTGCTTTTGCAAATTCTAAATATTCTCCAACAGTAATTTCATATTTTCCGATGAAAAAATCATTTTCAATTTTCCAATTTCGTGCGGGTCGTTCATCACTTTCGCCAGAATTTGAACCAAACATAAATTCGCCTTTCTCAATTTTCACAAAACGATATTTTTGCAACTCTTTTCGCTTTGGTAAATTACGATCTCGAAACTCAATTGAGAGTGAAACCAAAGCACCAGTTCGGTCTGTTCCTGAAACAAAATAAGGCACAACTTTTGCATCAACATAAAATTTGTCATATTCGACTTCATTCACAATATCTTTTAAAATTGCTTCACCGTTAAAAACGGTCTCGATACTTTTTGATGTTTTTTGTAGCGATTTGTCAATATCAAGAAAAAGTTCTTTAGCAATTTCCTTGGTTTCACGAACAGCATTTGAGTGTTTTCGGTCATACATTTCCGCACGAGTAAATTTGATGCTTCGTTTCAACTCAATCAATTCACTTTGCAATAGAAAAAACTTGTCTTCCAAATTTCGCTTTTCACGATTTAAAAGGAGCAAATCAACTTTCAATTCTTCGACCTCATCGTTAAGTAGTTTTTCAGTATTTTGTAAAATTGCTAAAAGTTCTTTTCGTTTTGAGACTCGCTTAGATATTTTTTCTTTGAATTGGAGACTGTTTTTCTCAATTTCCAAAACAACATCTCGACTTTTATTATTGTGTTCCTCGATTGATTTTAAAGCCTGTTCAACACGATTCTGAATTGAAAAATCAATCGCAAATTTTGGATACTCTTTTTGGATTTCAGAAAAGACCCGCTCAATATCCCGCTGGTTTTGTATCAAAGTTACATATTTCACACCAAAATCGGAATGCCCATGTTTGGAAACCGCACTATTTTTTTCATCAAACGGATAAACATCAACAACTGTTCCGTAAATCAAAACTGAAGAGTGTCTATCTTTTGAAAAGAAAATTTTGTTTGTCGTCTCCGAGCTATCAGAAATCGCAGTTCCCGATGAGGTTGTCCGAATTCTTTGATACAATTTTTTGTCAAATCGCTTGATGCTTTCAACAAAAATCCCGTTCAACTGATTTATCGCTTCCCGATTTATTTCGCCAACAGCTCTTTCAATAAATTGGTCTCGACTCACCGAGCGACGATCCTCCACAAATGCAAAAAGATAACCCCGAGTTGAAATATTTGAATTAAATGAAGTCTCTTTTTTTACCAAATTTTCCAATTCTGAGATATGTTTTTTCTCATTTTGCAAATCTTTTTGAATCTGTTCTAATTTTGCTTCCTTGCTTTTTAAAAGAGTTTTTATCCCTGAAATCTCCTCTTTTTTCTCTTTTAAAGTTCTGTCCAAATATGAAGCATCAATTGAGAGTCGTAAAGTTTTGCTTTTAAATTTGCTCCGTTCTTCTTCAAGTTGCAAATTTATGTGTTCCAAAAGCTCTTTTGCCTCATTTTCTCGTAACGACTCATTGTCGATTTTTTGAGCGGTGATTTCGGAAATTGTCTTTGATGTTAGAGATTTAAAATCTTCAGCAAAAACAAAAATCGGAAATATCAGAAAGAGTAATTTTTTCATAAAAAAATCCTTTTGTTTTTCAAATCGTAATTCAGTGAGTCATTTTAAACTATTTGCATTTTTCATTTTATCTGGTAAAATTTGTTCCCAAAATATCTCTAAAGGATTTAATTTGAATTTGAGTATTGTTGGACGGCATGTCGATTTAAGTGATTCAATCAAGGAAACTGTTGAATCTGGGGTTGCAATTCTCCAAAAATTTGAGTTAAACATCATCTCGATTAGAGTGATTTTATCGGACGGCGATAAAAAAAGTTTTTCTGCTGAATTTGCAATTAACATTGCACAAAAAAATTCCATTGTTGTTAAAAGCACTGGAAAAGATTTATATTCGGCTATCGATTCGGCTATTAAAAAAGCGGAAAAGACTTTGAGACGAGAGCATGACAAGATCAAAGATCATCGCAAAGATTCCATTTCTGAATCTACTTTTAAGCTGATCAGCGAAAAAGAGGAAGATGAGGTTGTTGAAGATGCAATTATTCCGCAAGAACCACAAATTGACAAACCAATGGAAATCGCTCAAGCTCTTGAACATCTAAAAGATAGCAAAGATAAATTCTTTGTTTTCTATGACTTTGATGAAAGATTGCGAACAATCTATAAAATTGAAGAGAATAAATACGGTCTCTATTAAAAATTTCACTTTCTTTAAAGTTTAAGATACAATTCGTTTTAAATTTTTATAGAAAGTGGGTAATTAATTTGCCTGGAATCACTCTTCGACAAGATGACAACTTCGATATTGCATATAGAAGATTCAAAAAACAAGTTGATAGAAATCTAATCGTTACAGAAGCTAGAGCTAGACGGTTCTACGAAACAGCTACTGAAAAACGAAAGAAACAAAAGATTTCTGCTCGAAAGAAAATTTTGAAAAGACTTTATATGATGAGAAGATACGAGTCAAGACTGTAAATAGTTCTACCTTCGATGGTAGTTATTTAAAAATAGAAGCCTTTTTATTAAATCGGTTTCTATTTCAAATCCAAAAAAACATTCAATTTTTCCAATAATTTTCAAATTTTAATTTTGTATAATCTTTTTACCATTCATTTAAAAATTAAAAATCGGTTTTCAAAATTTTGCGAAACTGAATTTGTAGAGGAGAAAAAGTGAGAATATATTTAGTTTTACCAGCTTTACCACTCTTTTTTGGTTGTGCTGAAAAGATGAAGCCGAGAATTGATTTTGCACCACCTGCTTATGTGGAGGAGCTACCTGCACAGGAAGAGGATTTAGGTGAGCCTAGCCAAGGTTCTCTCTATGGTCGTGGCAAAGTTCCGCTATTTAGCGACAGAAAAGCGATGAGTGTGAATGATATTATTACAGTAAGAATTTCTGAAACAGCAAGTTCATCTTCAACAACTCAAAAAAATCTTGCTAAAAGTAATGTTGGAGCTTTAGGTGGCGGACTTTTTGCAGGAAATGGTGTTTCAAGTTTTAATAATTTAACAAACATTTCAATGGAAACTTCTACGGATTCTGCTTTTACAGGAAGTGGAAGTGCGGTGAGAAATGAGCAATTCCAAACAACAATTACTGCGAGAGTAATTAAAATTCTCAACAACGGAAACTATTTTATAAACGGTTCTCGAGAAATTTTAGTAAATGGTGAAAAGCAAATTGTGAAACTTAGCGGAGTTATCAGTCCTTACAATATTTCGGCGGCGAATGAGATTGAATCGATTTATATTTCTGATGCTAAAATTGAGTATTTTACACAAGGCGAACTTGACCAAGGAACACAGCAAGGTTGGTTAGCTAGATTTTTTGGAGCGATTTGGCCTTTCTAAAAATAATAGAATTTCAGAATTAAATTTTAAAGGAGCGGTTTTATACCGACTAAAAAAATGGAAATTTCTGAAATTCCAACTCCCTCTTATGTTTTAGAGGAGAAAAAGCTACGACAAAATTTAGAAATTTTAAAAAGAGTTTCGGACGAGTCTGGTTTAAATATTTTGATGGCACTTAAAGGTTTTGCATTTTGGAACTCTTTTCCGCTTGTAAAACAGTATTTGAGTGGAACTTCTGCCAGTGGTTTGCACGAAGCACTTCTTGGCTTTGAAGAATTTGGCGATGAGGTTCATACCTATTCCCCCGCATTCAATCCAAATGAAATCGAGAAAATTGCTGAAATCAGCACAAAAATAATTTTCAATTCATTTTCCCAACTCCAAAAACATTACGATTTTGTAAAGTCAAAAAATCCAAATATCTCAATCGGTTTGCGATTAAATCCAGAGTTTTCAACAACAAAAGTTGATTTGTATAATCCATGTTCTCCATTCAGTCGGCTCGGTGTGGTGAAATCTGAATTTGAAAAAAATATCGGAAATTGGATTGAGCGAATTGATGGTTTTCATTTTCATGCTCTTTGCGAACAGGGAATTGAAGATTTAGTTCCTCTTTACCGTGAGTTTGAAAGTAAATTTGGAAATTGGTTTGACAAAATTGAGTGGATAAATATGGGTGGCGGTCATCTCATTACACGAAAAAATTACGATGTTGAAAACTTGATTTCTTTTGTAAAAGAGATAAAAAACGAGCGACCTCATCTCCAATTTTACATTGAACCGTCTGAAGCAATTGGTTGGGAAACTGGATTTTTGATTTCTGAAGTTCTTGATATTGTGGAAAATGGTATAAAAATTGCAATTCTTGATGCCTCGGCGGAAGCTCATATGCCTGATGTTCTTGCAATGCCTTATCGTCCAAATGTTGAAAACGACATAAAAAATGGTGAATTTCATTACCGTTTTGCTGGAAATAGTTGTCTTGCTGGAGACATTATTGGCGACTATTACTTTAAAAATGAGTTGCAAATTGGTGATAAAATTTTCTTTAAAGATATGATTCACTACACTATCGTGAAAAATACGACTTTCAATGGTCTTCCATTGCCTTCACTTTACAAGATTAAAGAGAGTGGAGAAATCGCGAAGATCAAGCAGTTTTCTTATCAAAACTATAAAGAGAGACTCTCTTAAAAAGTCCTAATGTAGTTTCAAATTTGATAGAATCATAGGAAAGTCTTTGGAGTAATAGATGAAGGTTATTTTAATAAGAGCCATAAGAAATATGTTTGTTGGTCAAATTGAATTGACTCCCCAACCATTCAAAGCGGAATTAGTAGATGGCAATTACTTTGTATCTTCTATTCAACTCCGTTCAAATACAAAAGGTGAAACTCACTATTTTAAACTCGTTTTTAGCGAATCATTGTTAAAAGAAGTATGTTCTGTTCTTCTATTTGAAGATGAACCAGATGATGTAACAATGAAAGATATGAGTACGGAAGTCTCTAACCAAATTGTCGGTAATACGAAAGCTCTCATGGAATCAGTAAAACATGAAGATTTGAAACTTTCCATTCCAAAATTTGAAGAAGAACTCTCTTTTGAAGATGTTCGAAAAGAGCCAAATCCAATTCTCTTTAAATTTAATAATACTAATAGTATTTGGTTTATGATGACTAGAGATACTAAAAAGGATTAGAGAATGGATGAGCTTTTAACAGACAAACGGAAAAGAGAGGAAGAACAAGCACAAGCACAGGAATTAGAAAAAAGCATTACAAGAAAAAGAATTGAAGCAATTATTAAAGAACGAGCAACATGGATGGATTATGACAATTTTCTTGATATGCAAATCTGTTTTTCCGCTGATCTTGGGGAGACAAAGCTCTCTTTAAGAGAAATTCTAAAACTAAATAAAGGTTCAATCATAAATCTGCAAAAACCTGCTGGTGAGTCTGTTGAAGTTTATGTTAATAAAAGAATAATCGGTCGAGGCGAGGTTATGGTTTATGAGAAAAACCTTGCTATTCGTATGAATGAAGTTCTTGATGCAAATGGAGTTGTTTATAACATCTCTAAAGAACAAGCAAGATAAAAATGAGAATAACCTTTATTTTCTTCTTTCTCATTACAGTCGTTCTTTCGGCAAATAACAACATAAGAATTGTTGGTTTTAATGTTAAGGAGAGAGATAGTCGGGTTGATTTGGCAATTGCATTTTCAGATCAATACAACGGTCGTGTAACAAGACAAGTTGGGGACACTCTTACCAAACTTATAATTGATAATGCCCGTTTAGATCGTAGTGATACTCGTGTGCTAAATAGTAATACTGTTATTAGTAAAATAGACCTTTTACCTTACGATGATAGAGTTGAACTTGTTCTTTCTGTCATGGGAAAAGCAAAAATAATTTATAGAAAAGTTGATGGCGGATACGGTATTATTATTGAGATACACGATACAACTTTTTCAAATGATAATGAGGTGATTGCTGAAGGTCAATCTGCTTTTGATTCACTTTCAGCGGAATATTTTTTCACACTTATTATTTTGCTAATCATTGTTATTTTGCTATTTTTTATAAAGAAAAATGTTGAAAGAAAGAACGAAGAGAGGCTTCAACGAAAATCTCATAAGACAAAAACACCGTTAGATAATATGGATATGTTGCTTGATAGCACTCCACCAATAAATAATGGAAATCTTCTTGATAGGGTTCAACCTCCACCAATGGATTTTCCTAGAAAGAAAAATACAAATTCACAAAGAAATAGTAATTCTATTGGAAATGGAATAGGTGGAGATAGTTTTGAACTTGGAAATCCCCCAGTTAAAAAAAGCGAGGGTGGATTAAGAAAGTATTCACAAAGTGCTGGACGAATCTCTATTCTTTCTGAAGAGACAACAGAAATTGGAAGAATTGCTGTTTTACAAATTGATGATGTTAAATACACAATTATGGAAGCAGTGAATGGAACAATTACTTTATTAAATAAAGAGGGTCTTTCTCAAAAAAGTAGAAACAGTATAAAAAGAGAAGAGGAGAGAGATTATAGAAGAGAAGAGAGAGATAAGGAAGATTTGAGAAACTTCTTTAGAGACTCAAAAAACCTCAATATATAGAAATATAAAAGGAGGAAGTCTCCTCCAAAAATCAACTAACTTTTCGATTTTTCCAAACAGTTATCAAAGCTAAAAATAGAGAAATAACAATTGAGATTGTGAAAAGTTTTGTTGTATCTTCAAAAAATTCAAAAATATCAACTTCAATTGAGATCATTGAAAATAGTTCATGCAACCAGCCATTTACATCAAGGGTAATAAAAGTTGCAACAACAAGAATTGAAGAGACAAGAGCATCAACAATTGCAACTTTAAAAAGAACAGCACTTCTCATCCAAATTGGAGCACCAAAAAGTGCCATAATATTCATTCGTTCTGTGTGTTCAAATTGCCAAATTCTCATCTCTTTAATAACAAGAAGTCCAGAAACAAGAAAAATTGCTACAAGCAAAACATTACTAATATCTTTAAAAAGAATTAGAAGTTTGTAAGTTTGGTCATGAGCTTTACTATAAGTTTCAACTCTTGAAACTTCAGCAACTCGTAACATATCTTCACGGATATTTGAGAGTTCTGCGGGACTCGGATATTTTTTAAGAAAAACTCTGTAAAAACTAGGAAGATTCTCTTTTAAAGCTCCCAAATCAGCTTTATTTAATTCATCTCTCAATCGGTCTATAACTTTTTTGGGATCAATCATTTCGACTTTTCCAACTTGAAAAACACTCTGCTTAATAATATCTGGATTTATTTGAGACTTTGCAACCGCAATAATGGAGTAATTGCTTTTTAAAGTATCCTCATAAATTTCAATTGTTCTATCAATAACAAAAAAGACTTGCAGAGTAAAAAGAATTGTAAAAAGTGCAATAATAAGAGAGATATGTTCTCTAACAATTAGTGTCATCGTCTAGCTCCCATACCGTAATCATCCTCACGAATTAAACGACCGTCATGCAGAGTATAATGTGTGTAATCAACATTTAATTGTGGCGGAATATCATGAGTAACAACAACGATTGTTGTCTCAAGCTGAGTATTTGCACCTGCAAGAAGTTTCCAAATAACTGAGCTTGAATAGACATCAAGGTTTCCAGTTGGCTCATCAGCAAGAATAATTGCTGGATTGTGAGATAAAGCCCTAGCCATCGCAACTCGCTGTTGTTCTCCACCTGAAAGTTCCATTGGAAAACGACCTTTTCGATTATACAAATCAACATGTGAAAGGAGCTTTTCAACTTGTGCTTCTGAAACCCGCTTAGAGTATCCTGCAACAATAAGAGGCAACATCACATTTTTATCAATTGTCCACTCTTTAATCAATTTGTAGTCTTGAAAAACTATACCGATATGTTTTCGCAAATTCATCAAATTTTTTTCGGAGATTCCTGTTATTGGAGTGTCAGTAACAACCAATTCACCACTTGTTGGTTTTATATCTCCATAAAAAGATTTTAGGAGTGTCGATTTTCCACTACCACTTGGACCAGTAATAAAAACAAACTCCCCTTTTCGGACCTGAAAAGAGGCATCAATTATAATTGGTTCTTCTTCATTGTAAGCAAGGGAAAGGTTTCTTGCGGAAATAAAAATCTGTTCGTCTGAATACATCTCTATAATAACTCTCTTAGGTGTTTATCAATCTCTCGATTCACCTCAATTTCCAGAGGCTTTCTTATTAAGTATTCTATCTTATTTGAGTCTGTAAAGAGAAAACGAGTTTCAGGATAGTTGTAACTACCACCTACAATTTGAAATACAAACTCAGTTTCAGAGATTTCAAAAATATCAACAAAACTGATAAACCAATTTTCACGGAGAATTTTTGTGCCGATGAGGTTTTTAATTTCAGAAAAATCTTCTCGTTTTCGATGGTAAAAAAGTGGGAGTTCCTCAACAAGTCGCAAAGAATCGCTTTTATCCAGATTTGTGATTCGGAAATTGTAGATATTTTTCTCAAGTTTTATCCAGCGGTCTTCATATTTACTGGTGATGTCAATTTGTTGATTTTTGAGAAGTTCCATTTTTAGCTTCTCCTCTTTTAAAAAGAGATCAAGAGACCACTGAAAATAGTTTTCGCTATCAGTTCGCAATTCCAAAATTCCAAGGTGTTTTAACACCCGTTTTGACTCAACAATAAATTGCGGATTTATCACCCGCCGATGAGGTCGCTTGTCCCACGGAACAGGAAAATGAACATAAATAGTATCAATTGAATTTGACGGCAAAGTTTCCAAAAAAAGCCGTGCATCAAAATCAAGTAAATAGATATTTTTCAGACCCTGAATTTCAATTTGTTTTAAAACTTGTTCAATTGATGGTTTGTGAATTTCAACACCGATAAAAAAGGAATCAGGCTCATTTTTTGCACGATGTAAAATGTGGCGACCACTACCAAAACCAATTTCAATTTGCACCCTGTTTTTCTTGACTTTCCAAAAATCCTCTTCAAAAAATTGTGGAGTTTTTAATTTAGAATTTTGCGGAATATGTTGGGACTCTTTCAAATTCAGATTTGAAAAAAGAATTTCACTTTTTGTGAATTTTCCAAAAGTTTCAATCGCTTTATGAAGTGGAAAATTTGGAGATGGTCTTGTATTTTTATCGCCTTTTACAAGCCATTTTTCATCTCGTTTTTGAATCGAGAGAAACATATCAATATTTCGGAATGAAGTTAGAACAGAATAATTTTCACCCCATCGCAAACTTTTTCCAATAAAATGGAAACTGACCTCATCGCTATCGATTTTATCTTTGAATTTTTTTTTGTCAAAATCTTTTATAAAAATGTGTGGCAATCTATTTTCTCAAATCTTTCTCAATGTAATTTATAATTTTTTCAACCCCTTTTGGTGAAATAATATCTAGCAATTTTCTACTTTTCTCAGAAATATCTTCATTTAAAATTTCTAGGAGATTTTCAGGCTGAACACTTTTTTGCGGAAACAACCAACCCAACTCCTTATCAATTATAAATTTTGCATTGTAAAATTGATGATTATTTGCATGTGGATACGGAATAAAAAGTGTTGGCAAACCATTCGCAGAAAGTTCCCAAAGTGTTGAAGCTCCCGAACGAGAAACCGCCAAATCAGATTTTTCAATAAATTGAGAAAGTTTCGGATGAAAATCTATCAACTCAACCTCAATATTCAAATTTGAGTATGCCCGTTTCATTCTCTCAAAATCTAATTTTCCTGTTTGATGAATAATTTTGATTCCTCTATCGCTCAATTCTGGTGCAACTTTTATCGCAAAATCATTTATAAATCTAGCACCTTGAGAACCGCCAAGAAAAATTACAGTCTCAATTTTCTCCCGAACTCGTCTTTTCTCAAAAAATATATTTCCAATTGGATAATCTTTGATTTTAGAACTCTCTTCATAAGATGAAAAAAATGCTTTTGAAAATGGCTTTATAAATTTATTTAATTTTCCAATCATCGCATTTTGTTCGTGAATATAAAGCGGGGTGAATGACAAAATAGAATAAATTGAGGCAGGAGCAGAAGAGTATCCGCCGACACTTATCACGGCATCAACTCCGTTTCTTTTGAAAATTGTTCTTAACTGAAGTGAAAGTGTCCAAATATTGAAAAGTGATTTTAGTTTTCCAAAACCCTTTTGATTTGTTACTCCATAACTTTGTAGAAAAATCTTTTCTGTAAAATCGCTATCGTCTTCAAACCAGCTTTGATCTTGACCATTTGACGAACCGATAAAAATTGCCTTATGTCCCCGCTTGACAAGCTCCTCTTTTAGTGCTTTCGCAATTGTGAGATGTCCGCCAGTTCCACCTCCAGTAACAACAAAAGTCATGCTTAAAATTCCTGCCCCATTTTTAAAATTACAAAATTTTAACAAAAAAGAGTTTTTCTGAAATTTTTAAAGTGTTGAGCCTCTTTGTGCAAGTTTTGGAACAAGCATATCAATCGCTTTTAGTGCTGAAAACTTTATCGCATCAAACCTAATCGCCATTGAAATTGATACATTTGGACGAACTGGAAATTCATAAAAACCTCGCAAAGTATAAATATGGCTTAAAGTCTCTTCTTCTCTTTTGTATGTGTGTTTTGCTTGTAACTCTATTTCAGTTCGATAGAGAATTACATATCCATTTTCATTATATTGCAGTGGTTTAAATTCCAAATTTTTTAAGGAGAGTCTGATTTCGGAATCTGAATTTTGTCGATTTGAAAAATTAACATTTAATCGAGTTTTGAGTGCCTCTTTTAAGGCATCTTCAATAAGAAATGAGTTTTGCGGTTCTTCCGCAATTGTCTCAACTGTTGCATAAATATTTTTACCTACAACCTTGTCAATATAGTAGGCAGACGGGCGATAGCCCGAACATGAAAATAGAAAAAAAGTTAGAAGTAGAAAAATACTCTTTTTCAAAACTACCTATTGTTTCCCTTGTTTCTCATCCATGTTGGTGTGTCTAAATGATCGCTATCAATTGAAGCACCTCTTCTTCCAAACCCACTATCTGGTGCAGATGGTTTTCTTGTTGGAAAAGTTGATCCTCTGTTTCCAATGCCATTACCTAAACCGCTTCTTGGAGGAAATCCGTTTGACGAATGTGAAGTTGGAAAAGCTCTCTCTGCAGAAGATGAAGAGTATCCTGAAGAATTACTTGTTCCACCACCAAGAGAACCAGTTTTTTGTTCAACTGATTCAAATGCCTCAGAATCTTCAACTTGTTGTGGTTTTGGTTTAGAAACAGGTTTTGGTTGCTGTTTTGGTGTTCTATTTGTTCTTGAGATAAATGGATCAGTTTTAGGAGAATCTTTTTTTGTAATTGTTTGAGTTTTTACATCTCCTTGTTTATCAAAACCTGTCGCAATTAGTGTAATTCTTACAAAATCTTTTGGTAAATCTGGGTCTGTTGTTGTTCCAAAAATAATTGAAGCATCAGGATCAGCAGATTCGTGAATAATTCCCATCGCATCGTGAATTTCAATAAGTGAGTAATCTGGATGACTAGAGAAATGGACAAGAACTCCCATTGCTCCATCAATTGAACTATTATCAAGAAGCGGAGATTCAATCGCATTTTTGATAGCTTCATAAGCAGATTTTTCACCTTCAGCTTCACCAATACCCATAAGTGCAAGACCTTTGTGGCTCATAACTGTATTTAAGTCGGCAAAGTCAAGATTAATATCGTTTTCACCGCTTTTAAGAATAATTCCACTAGCACCTGAAACTGCACGAGAGAGAACATCATCAACAATTCGGAAAGCATCTTTCATTCCAACACTTTTATCAACTGTTTCTAAAAGTTTGTCATTTGGAATTACAACTATTGAATCACTCTCTTTTTTAAGTTCTTCAAGACCCTCTTCAGCTAGTTTTCGTCTTCTTCCGCCCTCGAATGAGAAAGGTTTTGTTACAACTGAAATAGTTAGTGCATTTAATTCTTTAGCAATTCTTGCAATAACAGGAGAAGCTCCAGTTCCAGTTCCACCTCCAAGACCCGCTGCGATAAAAACGATGTCAGCACCCTCTAGGTGTTCTCGAATTTCATCTTTGCTCTCTTCAGCTGATTGAGCTCCAACTTCTGGTTGCATTCCCGCACCAAGACCTCGAGTAATTTTTTCTCCGAGCTGGATTCTATTTTCACAAAGACTTTTTTCAAGAACTTGTGCATCTGTGTTTGCTAAAATAAGTTCGATGCCTGTAATACCAGTACGAATCATGTGATCGACCATGTTTCCACCGCCACCACCGACACCGATAACTTTTATTTTTGCTCCATTTGGCTCTTCGCTAAGAACCTCTGTTAAATTATAAGACAACTTTTAACTCCTTAAAATTAAAATATTTGATTTATCCATTGCCAAATTTTAGACATTTGATTATTTTGAGTATTAGGTTTTCCAAAACTACCTGTATTTGTTTTCATGTTATTTATTTTTGATAAGTCCCCATAATTACCGGGTAAATCATTTTCAACTGGATGTCTCATTACCTGTTGATTTCCGCCCAAATCTGTTTTAGGAATTCTTGGGCTTGGTCGCCCTCCTTGAGGTATAGTATTTCTTGCTTCTTTAGAAAAATCTTGTTTTTTCCGTGGTGTTGGATTCTCAATAACTTGTTCTTTTGGGACTCCATAAGAGCCTGGACCAATATCTTCGAGATCAACACGAGAAGATCCTCTCTGTTCATCAACACTATCATTATTATACAGCATATTCCAATTTGAATCGAACTCGTAAAGAGTATGTTCTCCTGTTGAATGAAGAATGAGACCAATTGCTGTTGAAAAAGATGGATCTCTCAAATCATTAAAGAGTCCGTCAATGTTGTCTCTTGGTTGTGCAAGTCGAATCGGTGCTTTAAAAATTTCACCTGCTAGTTCTCGAACACCTTCAAGTTTTGTAAGACCGCCAGTAAGAACGAAACCAGCACCAATTTCTCTTCTTAAACCAGTATTATAGATCTGCTCTTCCAAAATAGAGAGAGTTTCTTGAACACGGGCATAAACAACTTTTCCAACAAGATTTAGAGCGACTTCGTGGCTAGAAGTTTCATCACCAATTGCTGGAATTTCGATGAGGTCATCTTCATAAGGAAACATGAGACTGCCGTAAGTTATCTTCACACTTTCTGCAATATGAACAGGAGTGTGAAGTGCCATAGATAAGTCATTTGTAACATTATCTGAACCAACTCCAAGAAATCCTGTGCTACGAATTGCATTTCCTGCAGCATGAATTACAAAACTACTTGTATCTCCGCCCAAGTCAATAACTCCACAACCGAGACTTCTCTCATCGGAATTTATTGTTGCAATATATGAGGCATAGCTATCAAGAATAACTTTAGATACTTCTAAACCTGCCAACTCAACAGCTCTTTTAAGATTACTTACATTTGATTTTGGAGCAGTAATAATATGAACAAAAACCTCTAGCCGAGAAGCATTCATTCCAAGAGGGTCTTCAACATAGTCTTGCTCATCAACTTTAAAATTGTAAGGTAGAATGTGAAGCACTTCATAATCTGGTGGAATTGTCAAATTATATTGAGAAGTTTTCATAACTTTTTCAATATCTTGAATTGTGATTTCACCGCTCTGAATATTAAAAATTGCATGACTATCAATACCAATAACAGCACCACCAGAGATAGAGACAACAGCATCTCGGGCCGAAATTCCTGCTACTCGTTTAGCATACTCAAAAGCCTGTTTAATTGATTTAGAAGCTTGTTCAATATTTGTAATAGAACCTTTTTTTAAACCACTTGATTTTTCAACACCTGCACCAATTAGTCTAGGTTTTCCATCTCGAACTTCAGCAATAATTGCACAGACTTTTTTTGAGCCTATATCAATGGCTAGAAGTTTTTTGCCACTATCCAAAATCTATCCTTTAAAGTAAGTCTCTACTGGGTAGTAATACTCTAACCTCTTAATAAGATTTTCATTTAAAAGTTGTTCTTTAAGTTGTAATACAACATCAGAATCTAAAGTATCACCAGCATCACCGATTCTCTGTTCAAGGATTTGGTAAAGAACAACTTTGCTACCAATTTTCAAAAAACCTGAATTTGAAGACTGCATAAAAATATCATTTATAAGTTGGCTTTGCTCTTCAAGATTTAGACCACTAAAAATATCTTGTCCAATGCTAGAAAGAGAGATAAAGTCGGTCTCTTCTCCATCAAAATCAGTGTATGAAGTCTTAGCAATTTCCATAAGTTGGGAGTCTCTTTTTTGAAATTCTAATTCTGTTTGAACTGCCATCGCAACATTTTCAAAACTTTCAACTTCAGAAGGAATTACCTTTTCCAATTTAACAGAAACAAATTTGCCGTTTGAGAAAATTGGTTTCATAACTTCACCCTCGTTTAAAGCAGTTAAGTTTGGCATCTGTTCAAAAGGAATAATCATATTTAAACCACTGATTTCAGAACTCTCAATTTTTCCATCAAACTCGCCTTTTTTAAAAGCTAAATACTCTTTAAGTGCTGTTTTTTTACTCTCATTTTGGAGAATATCCGCATGAATTTGGTCTTTGACCTCATCGAAAATTTCATCATAATCAAGTGCATGAAGATTAAAATACTCGTTTAATTCGCTTTCATTTACATCTCTTTCAGCAATAGGAGTTTCGATGTAAGAAATTGAGTATCTCTCCTCAGTCATATAGTTATTTTTTGTCAATTCCCAATGAGCTTTAATCTCCTCTTCAGTAACAGAAACTTCAATATTAGAAGTGTTTAAAACTTTATATTCCAACTTATCTTCTAATTTTGTCAGTGAATTTATAACTTCCTCTTCAAAAGGTGTAATTTCAATATTTAAAAGCTCCTGTAATTTTGAAATTAAAATAACTTTTCTTAAACGATCCTCATACTCTTTTGGTGTCATCCCTCCATTTTTAAGAATAAATTCATACTGTTCTCTTGAAAAATTCCCATCTTTTTGAAAATCTTGGCTGTTAAAAATATGTTCTGCTACTTCTTTATCAAGAACTGTTAATCCAAAATCTATCGCTAAATTTTGCAATAATGCATCTCTTTTTAAAATATTAAATGCTGTCTCTTGTAATCTCATATTTTTAGCAGTCTCTTCATCAAATTTACCACCAAACATTCTTGAATAATAACTATAAATATTACTGTAAGTAGATTGCAACTCAGAAAGCTTAATCTCTACATTTCCAATTTTTGCGATAGCAGAAGCTTTGCTACCATAATTATAAGAACCCCAACCAACGAAACCAGCACCAATAAATGCAATGGCACTAATCCAAAGTGTAACAACAAGGTATTTTTTATTATGTTGCATCCATGTAATCATTTTTTAACTTTCCTTTATTTTGTTTGAAATATTACTAGAATTTTATCTAAAACTAGTCGTAAATTGTGTTCAAAAATTTATTTGAGAATAAAATTAGGTATTAGGAAAAAAAATTAAGTTTTATCTAATATGGTATTCCTAGATTAAGAAGTGGGATAATTACAGATTCTCTTTCTCTCCAAAACCGATGTGGAATCACAAGGTCTCTTGACTTGATTCTGAAGTTGTCGAAAAAGATAATGTCGATATCCAATGTTCGAGGTGCATTTTTAAAAGTTCTGACTCTACCAAAAACTTTTTCCAAATATAATATTTTTCTCAAAAATGTTTTTGGTCTAATTGTTGTCTCAAGAAGAATTAGTGAATTATAAAAATCTTCTTGGTCGAGAAAACCAAAAGGCGGATTTTTTAACACAGGGGCTGTTTGCAAAATTCTAATGTTTCTGTCTCGTTGCATTCGTGCAAAAAGTTTTTCAAACCTATTTTTTGTATCACCAATATTTCCGCCAATACTCAAAAGGACTTTAAAAGCCTTTTTATCCCGTTGCGGGATAGAGTAAGGAAAATGCGGAGTATAGTGCAAAGAGAGAGTTGGAGAAAGAGTAATTTCCAAAATTATAAAACCTTTGCTCCATCATTTTTCATAACAACCATATTTTCAATTCGTGTTCCCATAAAATTAGGAATGTAAATTGCAGGTTCAATTGTAAAAACCATATTCTCCTCAATAACAACATCACTTCTTTCTGAAATATTTGGAAACTCATGAATATCAAGACCAACACCGTGACCAGTAGAATGCATGAAATTTTTTCCATAACCAGCTTCTGTAATTATGTCTCGAGCAATTTTGTCAATTTCTGAAGCTTTCATTCCAATTTTTGCTTTTGCAACTGTTTCGTCATGAGCTTTTTGAACAATGTCATAAATTTTTTGAACTTTTGGTGTCATTTTTGCATAAGAGAATTTTGTCTGTTGGAACATAAAAGTTTCAGTTCTGTCAGAACAATATCTTTTGTATTTTACTCCTGCATCAACAAGAATTAAATCTCCGTTTGAGAGTCTTTTGTCCGATGAGGTCGCATGTGGTTTTGAAGTATTTTCGTTAAAAGCAACAATTGGGTGAAAAGAGAGTTCTAAACTACCTTTTTGCTGGATAATATTTCGCAACTTATAATTTAATTCACTCTCTTTTTTCCCAATACCTTTAACTGAAAGATAATCTTTAAATCTCTGGAAAGATGCTTTTCCGTACCTTGCAGCTGTTGAAATAAATTCAACTTCCTTATCTGTTTTAACCATTCGTTTCTCTTTTGAGAAATTTGGTTTTGAGACAAAAGATATTTCAATCTTATTTTTTAAACTGTCAAAATCAGCAACAGTCCATTCATTTGGATCGAAAATAACTTCTTTAACTTTTTCACTTTTTAGAATTTCCACAAGAGTATCAACAAGACTTCTTTCAGCTTCAACAACATCGCAGTTGATAGCTTCATTTTTTGCCTCTTCGATATATCTAGCATCTGTAAAAAGAACTTTTGTGGAATCTAAAGAGAGAAGAAGAGAATTATCATTGCTGTAAGAAACTTCATAATAGATAGAATTTTCATCTTTATATAGATAATTCATATTATTTCCTTATTGTTGAGGAATTTTTTGTTGTTGTTGTTGCTGTTTAATAGCTTTTATCTCATTTAAAATTTGCATCATTGAAATAATTGCTAGGTGATAACTAAATGGACCAAAACCAGAAATTTGACCTGCAACAACTGGAGCGATCATCGATTTGTGTCGGAACTCTTCTCTTTTATAAATATTACTGATATGAACTTCAACAGTCGGGATATTAACAGCAGTAAGTGCATCTCTGATTGCAATTGAAGTGTGTGTAAAACCTGCTGGATTAATAATAATTCCATCGCTTTCACCATAACACTCTTGAATTTTATCTACGATTTCACCCTCAAGATTTGATTGAAAAAATTCGATTTCAAAACCATTTTTGTCTGCGACATCTCTCATTTGACCATGAATTTGCTCTAACTTCATTCCACCATAAATATTTTGCTCTCTAATTCCAAGCATATTTAAATTTGGACCTTGAATAACTGTAATTTTCATTTTATCTCCTTGAATTCACTCAATTTTAGCACAATTTAAAATTAAGTTTGTTTCCAAAATTGAATCTATCGCCTAAGTTTTGATTGCAAATGGCAAAAGAACCATTAAGAAAATTCGATGAGGTCGGGAGTGAAGATTTAAAAGCTTAATACCTATTGAAAATCGGTCTAAATCTTCAGGGGAAAAGTGGAAATCCCTATTTTTTAAAAGTGTATTTTCCAAAAGAAGAGTTGCTTCTTCAACAGAAATATCTTTTACAGAATTCAAGAAATTGTCTAAAATTTTCAAATCTAAACTTGATATTTTTGGAGTCTGATAATTTAGAGGCTCTTTTTTGCTTTCAATAGTTTTAACGGGCAGACGAGAACGAACAGTTGGCAAAAGCATAGATTTTGATGGAACAATTAAAATGAAGAAAGTATTTCGCGGAGGCTCTTCTAAAACTTTTAAAAGTCCGTTTTGAGAAACTTGAGAAAGCTTTTTTGTTTCAATAGCAATTACTTTACCATTTTCACTACTCTCGTATGATTCCTTGATAATATTTCTGACCTCATCGATAGAGAGAGCTTTTGAGTGAAACCAAACAATCTCTAAATTTTGACTCATTTCAGTAACAAATTTTTTAGTATCTTCAGAATATTGAGTTACTAAGATTTGGCTTTTCATATTTTTATTTTTTCTTGACCTATTCTATAAAGGGCAAAATCATATTTAACAGGATCGTTTTTGTCAAATTCTTGCAATTTCTCTGTTAAAAGAACAGCTGATTTTAAATCATAAGTTTTTCTTTCTAAAAGTCCTAAATTTTGAGAAATTTTAAAAGTGTGAGTATCAAGAGGAATTATCAAATCTTTTTTTGATACATTTTTCCACAAGCCTAAATCAAGATTATCTTTGCGAACAACCCAACGGAGAAATAGATTCCATCTTTTCATTGCTGAAAAACCTGCCAACTTTCTTTTATTTGGAATTTTTCCCAACAAAAATTGATAACCTTTTGAATCATGTTTTTCAACTTTCCGCATTTCAGAAATCAAGTTTTTTAAACCATCAATCACATTTTCCTCTTTCTTGTAACCCGCAACAAAAATCTCTTCTAAATTTCCAACTCTCTTTAAAGCTTTAAAAATTGCGATGAGGTCCTCGCCTTTTTGAAAACGATAATAGAATTTTTGCAACTCCTTTCCCATAACCTCATCAGAACTCTCTAAAATTTCAAAAGGCAAACTCTCCAAAAATTTTAAGATTAAAGATGCTTTCCCATATGCAAAAAGTGCCGAGATTAAGGCTACCTTATCATTTTTCCATTTTGTCGCAACAATTAAAGGATCAGGCTTTTCATGAGAAAGTTCTCCAATCTGATTTCTAAATTGACTCTCTTTTTCAAGAAGCTCTCTCAAATTATTTTTCAAAACACTCCTCAACTGAAATAATTACCCCGCCAAACTTCCCTTTTTTTGCAACAAAACTGTTTGATGCTAAATTAAAATCTTTTTGATTTACAGTGTATTCTCCGCAGGATATGTTTTTATCACTGTTGTAATCTAAAACAAGTCTTTTCATATTTTCTGAATATCTATCGTTTTCAGTCTCTAAATATATTGAGCCACCAATTGCTAGAATGACAAATAGCAAAATTGAAATCAATCCACCTTTTCCAACTTTGTCAGCTTTTGACAAAATTAAAGTTAAAAAGAGAGCAATCCCTAAAATAATTACAATTTGAACCATTTTTCACCTCTGAAAATATTTTTTGAGATGTTAGCATTAATTGTAGATTCAGAAAAAAACAACTAAACTTAAGTCGAGATATTAATTAAGCAAATTATGTTTTAATTAAAGTTCAAATTATGATCTTGATAAAAACATCTAATGAAGGTAGTCTAAATGGCAAAAGTTGTTATTTTAGGTTCGGGATTTGCTGGGCAAACTGCTGCTCTCAATCTCCGAAAAGATTTAGGTAAAAAACACGAAGTCGTTGTTGTTACTCCTAACAAAAAGTTTGGATATGTTCCATCTTGGGTTTGGGTTGGTGTTGCAAGAATGGATGTTAGTGAAACTCAATTCGATTTAGCCCCAGTCTATAAAAAGAAAAAAATCGGCTATGTTAATGGTCTTGCAAAGTCAATTCATGTTGATGAGCAATTCGTTATGGTTGATCTTCTTTCTGGTGGTCAAGAAAAAGTTGAATATGACTATCTTATTAATGCGACTGGTCCTAGACTCGCATATGATATGACAGAGGGACTTGGTCCAGATCAAGGTGGATATTCTGTTTCAATCTGTACTCCAAATCATGCTCAAGAGGCTGGTGAAGAGTATCTTAAAATGGTTGAGCGAATGGAAAAAGGCGAAACTGTTAAATTCCTTATCGGAACAGGACACGGAATGGCAACTTGTCAAGGTGCTGCTTTTGAGTATATTCACAATATCGCTTTTGACCTTGAAGAGAGAGGACTATTAGACCGAGCAAGAATCAAGTGGCTTTCTAACGAAGCGGCTCTTGGTGATTTCGGTGTTGGTGGAATGGTTATTGGTAAAGCTGGACACATTGTTTCTGGAAAAATCTTTGCTGAAGCCTCTTTCATGGATAGAGGAATGGAGTGGATTACTGGAGCTCATGTTAAAAAAGTTGAAGAAGGAAAAGCTACTTACATCACTATTGATTCTGCGGAAGAGAGAGTTGAAGAGTTTGACTTTGCGATGTTAATTCCTGCTTTTGCTGGTGTTCCTCTTAAATACATCAACAAAAATGGTGACGATATTACTGGTGATCTTTGTGCTCCTAACGGAATGCTTAAAGTTGATGCTGACTATACTTCTGCTCCAAAAGGTTTCGACAATTGGAAAAAAGAGGATTGGCCTTTAACTTACCAAAACCAAACTTACAAAAATATCTATGGTGCAGGAATTGCATTTGCTCCTCCACATCCAATCTCAAAACCAAATAAAGCTCCAGACGGAACTCCAATTACTGCTTCACCTCCACGAACTGGTATGGCTGCGGGAATTATCGGACATGTTGTTGCAATGTCTATTGCTGATATTGTTAATGGAAAATCGACTGAACCAGAACATACAGGTTCTATGGGAGATTTTGGTGCTGCTTGTGTTGCTTCTATGGGTAAATCATTCTCAAAAGGTGGTGCTGCTGTAATCGCAATGTATCCAGTTGTTCCTGACTATGACAAATTTGAGTATGGTCGAGATATGGATGCCACTTTTGGAGATGAGGGTCTTGCGGGACACTGGTTAAAAGCTCTTCTACACCACCTGTTTATCTACAAAATGAAAGGTAAATTAGGCTGGTGGTTAATTCCAGATTAAAATTTAAGAAAGGATTTTAGATGAAAGTTAAATATGTTCCATATTCTCAATTAGGTGATGCTTGGATGAAACCGGGAAGCTTTGCAAGATTTCTTAAAACTTGTGTTATTTGGCAAGGTTTCAAATTCGCTTACTACAATCTTAAAATTGTAAAAGTTCTTGCAAAAGGACACTAATCTCTTTGTGCAGTTTTTCTCTGCTGTGAAGAACTCCGCCCTAAAGGACGGAGCTTCCTAGAAACTCCATACTATTGTCCAGATATTATGTAGGCTTAAACGGCACTTCCTACCGCATTGCGAATATTTTTTCGATGCATTGGAATCAGCATTTTCAGAATGTCCGCATTTCAAACATTCAAATTCACTTTTAGTTTTTCTATTTTCTTTGTCAACGTATCTACATTTGCTACATTTTTAAGATATAAATTTTGGATTTACTTTTACAAGTTTTCCACCATTTCTCTCTAGTTTGCATTCCAATCTTTTGATTTTTTCACAAAACTAAATTATAACTGAAAGGCACTTTTCAAAAAAAATCAAATTTTTATGAGAACCTCTTTTAAATTATCGTAATCTTTGATAAATCCGACTTCTACCATTGATGTTAAAGTTTTTAAATACTCACCTCGTTTTTGTTGAATCAAAGAATCATGTTCTTTTTGGTTGTATCCACGAGTGTCGAAAATTGAAAGTTTTTCACGAAGCAACAAAGAAAGATGGGAAGAAATTCCTGTGTTGTTTTTTCCAATTCGGTCGGGCAGAGTATCAACAATTTTGTTGAATTCTTTGAAATTATCTCCACCAACATCTCGATAAAGCAAAATGTTCTGATTGATGAAAACCTCATACATTTCATATTTCAAATCAACATCAAGAAAACTTGCCAAATCTAAAAGTAAAAATAAGTTTGCCCAATAACCTCTATTTTCAGGTTTTCCACCTCTTTGAGATTTAATTACAAGATTGAAATCTTTCTTTTTTAGAATTTCACCAAAAGAAATTCTATTACTTAAGTCTCGTGGAAGTTTCGTAACTGTCGCACCTATATCCAAACTGGCAAATTGCCAGTTTGACTTTTTGCTTTCTTCATTGAAAACTTTAATGATGAATTCCCAAGTTGATTCTTTCCTCAACCATTCAGCCATTTCAATTTCACGAAGACCTTTTTTCTTTCGATATTCGTTTCCGATTGCCAAAACATCATTCAGTTTTCCGATTTGTGTGAGGTGTCCAATTTGCACGGTGTAATTTCTACCAATTTTGACTTCCATCATTTGATTTGTTTTCATGCTAAAATTTCAAAGCCCTTTCATTTAATTTATTTTGCAAAACTAATTATAACTGAAAGGCACTTTTCCAAAAAAATTTAAAATATCACAAATCTTTTTTTAAATTTTGTTCATGTAAAATTTTCAGAGTCTCAAAATGAAATTCAATTCTTTCTTTTAACCAATCAGAAACTTTTTGACGACTTTTTGGTTTTAAGCCTCTTTCAATATCTGTGATTATGTGAGAGTAGATGTATTCCCTTGAGTTGTATTCAAACTTATTCTGTTTATTCCAACCTTTTTCTTTGTCCAAAACTCGATTAATATTTAAGTTCATATTAATCACGATCCATTTTGGACTATTTCCATTATAAATTTTTGGCAAATAGTCCATTCTGAAATCATTGTATCTATCACCACCTAGTTCTCGGATTACGGGATAATATTCCATGAAAAATTTATACACGAGAAGCTCAAATTCTTTTGAAACCCAAGTCGCATATTTAAAAGCCAAAAAGTGATTAATTCGCTTTGTCTTACCTCTTCCAAAAATAATATCTTCATCTTTAAGGTCATCTTCTTTTTTTAGAACTTCAATAAAATCCTTTGTATCTTTTCTTGTCATAAAGATATTAAAAGATTTATCTATGTTTCCAGCTATCCTTAACATTGATGCTTCAAGCTCTTTAACATAAAGCATTTTAGAATGCATATCCTGAGCAAAAAGCAAATCTTTAAAGTTTATTTCTAATTTTTGTGATGTTTTCAAAATATCCCCAATATGTTTATTGCATTTTATCTGCTAAAAACATATTGTATTAAAATTATATGAATTTTGCAACTATATTTACAAATAGATAAAATTTATTTTATTTACTTAGTGTAAAAAATATAAAATTTATTTTATTTGATAGTTATCAAACAATTCAAAAAAAATAAAATTTTTATGAGAACCTCTTTTAAATTATCGTAATCTTTTACAAATCCGACTTCTACCATTGATGTTAAAGTTTTTAAATACTCACCTCGTTTTTGTTGAATCAAAGAATCATGTTCTTTTTGGTTGTATCCACGAGTGTCGAAAATTGAAAGTTTTTCACGAAGCAACAAAGAAAGATGGGAATAAATTCCTGTGTTGTTTTTTCCAATTCGGTCAGGCAGAGTATCAACAATTTTATTGAATTCTTTGAAATTGTCTCCACCAACATCTCGGTAAAGCAAAATGTTCTGATTGATGAAAACCTCATACATTTCATCTTTTAAAACTGGATCAAGGTAGTTTGCCAAGTCAAGCATAATTCTCAAATCTGCCCAAGTTCCACCATATTTTCCTCGTTTTGAAAAAATTACATTTTTATATTTTTTCATCATTGCAGAATAATCAATTTTGTTATAAATGTCCTTGATTACGACAAAATCTAATTCAGGTGTCACGGCTGATTTAAAAAAGTTTGGATTTTCCTTTGTTTTAGAACGAACGATAATATATTCCCAAACATATTCTAATCGCAACCATTCTTGTAGCTCGATTTTTCTTAAATCTCTTTTTTCTCGATACTCGTTTCCGATTGCCAAAACATCATTAAGAGAGTCTTTTAAATTTTTATCCAATTCTTGTGCTTTATGAAAACTTTCTATTGCTTCTTCAAATCTATCAGCATGTTGATAAGTTTCTCCTAAAAGAGCATGAGATTTTGCAAAGTTTGGATTTAACTCAATTGATTCTAAAAGTAACTCTAAAATACCATCAGTATCTTCTCCGTCATCAAAATTATCTTTTGCATATTCAAACAATTCTAAATATTCGTATTGTTCTAAATTCATTGCTTTTCGTAGAATTTTTACAACATTAAAATTCTCTTCTGCTTTTGCAATATCTAAAGCTGTTTTATTGTCTTGATTTTTTAAATTTGGATTTGCACCATAATCTAAAAGAAGATTTACAATCTCAATATCATCAAAATAAGCTGTTTCAATTAAAGCTGTATTTCCTAAGTCATTAATCTTTTACGACCTCATCGATACCAAAACCAATATTTACAAAAATCACTTCAATTTCTGTTCCACCAATTTTTGGTTCAAAAACTAAATTTTCCCGACTTTCAAAACTCGGAGCAATAAAATAGCCCTTTCTCTTTTTGAGAGTCGAAACATAAGTTATCAACTGATAAATATCTTCTCGGTTTGGTCTCTCTTTGTAAATTTTGTATTTCGTATCAATAACAAAATCATCTAAAATAATGTCGGGAATTATCTTGATTTTGTCGTAAATTGAGTGTGATTTTTGTGAGACAAACGGAATTTTAGATTTTTTTAAAAGAGTTTCAACAAATTTTTCAAAAAGATAATTCATGTCAAAAAGAATACTCCAGAAAGGAGTTGAGTCAATTTTTGCCGTGTATGGCATGTAGTTGTAAAAAATGGTTCGTGCCTGATTGAAAAGAGTCTCAAATCTGCTATTCAATCTTGAAAATTGGACTCGCTCAAAATCACTTTCACGAAGTTGGATATTTTCGACATTTTCCAAAAGATTACGGACTTCAAAAAAATTCTGCTTCGTTCGGTAGGAAAAAGTTTGGTCTTCCAAAAGAAGAATTGAAATAGACTTAAAAACTTTCATGAGATTCGTGTTTTTCGTTCGTTTTCGATATTCGACAACAACTCTACTTCTATCAAACGGATGTCGATTTAGAGTTTTTTGAATATCAATTTTTCCACGAATTGTGTTATTGCTTTCAATAACTTTTGTGTAGCCTTTGTCACTTCCTTTTCTGATTTCTGCCAAAAGGTTTTCCGAAAAAAGTTCCACAACATACGAAATCAGAGGCAACTCTTTAATCGAAACTTTCGATGAGGTCGAGCTACTCACAAATGAATTTCTCTTGTCGGTAAAACGGATCAATTTTACAAACTCTTTTCGATAGCTCTCTATGTTTTTCTCTTTTGCAATTTTTGGCAAAATCTCAATAATCACACCATCTTTCAAAGCAATTGAGCCAACAATAGAATCTGTTTTTACAGTTTGTGAATTGTGAAATTTAAAAACTGACTTTTTATCAAGTTTGATTGAAAGCAAATCAGCTAAATCATTTTTTGAGAAAACAGCATTTTCCAAATCTCGTTTTTCAGCAATTTTCACTTTTGAGTGTTCAAAAATTGTAACAATCATTCTAAAACTCTAATTATAAATTTTGACTACGGCACTTTCTGAAAAACCCTCATTCACCTTAAAAACTTTTCGATTTGAATTCTCTACAAAATCTTCAAATTCAGGCAAAAATAGATTATTATCAATTTCAACAAGCTCTAAAATTCCCCCTCCATTTTCGTAACTTTGGTTTAAAACTGCACAAATTGATTTCCAATCTTCATAAAAATACTCTTGTAAAAGTGGAATGATTTTTGTGATTATCACTTTTTGCAATTCAGTAAAATTTTTTAAATTTAAAAAATATGAGTGTCCAAGTTGATAATGTTCATTTTTTAAAAGAACAATTCTTTTATTCAACTTTTCTAAAAGTTTTGACAAATCAATTTTTCCAATTTTGCCTAAAATTGTGTAATCTGGTTTCAGCTCAACAAACTCAAATCGCCGACGAAGAGCAATATCAATCAAAGAAATAGACTTATCCACATTGTTCATCGTTGCAATAATGTGTAGGTTTTTTGGAACTTCCAATTTTTGATTTGTTGAATACGGAAGTGAAATATTGATTTCTCCTTTTTCACCAACTCTCCGATTCTCTTCAAGAAGAGTAAAAAATTCTCCAAAAATTGATGCAATATCTCCACGATTGATTTCGTCAATTATCAAAACATAATCATAATCTTGATTATTTAAAGCTCGTTCAGAAATCTTTTTAAAAATCCCATCGACAACATCAAAACTACCATTTTTGTTTGCACGAATTCCCTCGATAAATTCTTGATAGGAGTAGTTTGGGTGAAAAGTGATGAACTCGATTAGTGGATAAATTTCTTGTTTTTGATCAAAATCTTTTTTTGATAAGTTTTCAAATTCATTGTGATTGTCATATTTTGTAGAAAGCTCTTTGAAATCTCCACTGTTACCAACAATTTTTACAGCTTCTTCAATTGCCTTTGTTGTTTTTCCTGTTCCTGCTGAACCAAAATAAATTATATTTTTCAAACCAAACTCCTCTGAAAATTAAAAGCTTTTTAAAAGTTCAATTTCATCTTTCCAAATCGTATCGTCAATTGTTTCCAAAACAAGCGGAATTTCATCAATCCGAGAATCATTCATTATAAATTTAAAAGTGTCTAAGCCAATTTCACCTTTTCCAAGAGAATGATGTCTATCAACTCGACTACCAAACTTTGCTTTTGAGTCGTTGATGTGCATTCCTTTTAAATATTTAAATCCGACCTCATCGCCAAAAAGCTTCATTGTTTTTTCGTAATTTTCACGATCCCGAATATCATAGCCTGAAGAGAAAAGATGACAAGTATCAATACAAACACCAACTCGACTTTTATCTTCAACTCCATCAATAATTGCGGAAAGATGTTCCAATTTATATCCTAAATTTGTTCCTTGCCCTGCAGTGTTTTCAATTACAAGTGTTACATCTTCTGTTTTATCAAGAGTCCGATTCATCGCCTCAACTACTTTTGCGATTCCTTCGTCTTCACTAATCTGTTTTAAATGACTTCCTGGATGAAAATTCAAACGATCCAAACCTAAAATTCCGCATCGCTCAACTTCATCAATAAATGCATTTAGTGATTTTTCCCATTTTTCCTGTTCTGGACTTGCCAAATTTATTAAATAGCTGTCGTGTGGTAAAACCTGTTTTGCTGAAAATCCAAATTTTTCCATGTTTTCCCGAAATTTATCAATTGTCGCTGTATCTAAATCTTTAGCTTTCCATTGCCTTTGATTTTTCGTGAATAGTGCGAAACCACTTGCACCTATCTTGTTTGCATTTATCGGAGCATTCCAAACCCCGCCACTGCTACTAACATGTGCACCAATATATTTCATTTTTTTTCTTTTATTTAAACTTAAAGAATATAGTAACATGTCGCTTTCTATAAAAATTTTAAAGCAAATAACTTATACTTTTGCTAATATTTTTCAAAGGAGCTAGAAATGGCAAAAGCAGACCTTTTTGGAGAAGCTCTTTGGGACCAATACTCAAATAAAGTTTCTGATCGAATGAACAACCCTAGAAATCAGGGTGAAATTACTGAAGAAGAGGCAAAAGAACGAGGTGGAAAACTTGTTGTTGCTGATTTTGGAGCTGAAAGTTGCGGTGATGCTGTTCGACTTTTCTGGTTAGTTGATGAAAGCAATGACAAAATTATTGATACTAAATTTAAAAGTTTTGGTTGCGGAACAGCAATTGCTAGTTCAGATATGATGGCAGAACTCTGTCTTGGAAAAACTGTTGATGAAGCTGTAAAGATCACAAACATTGATGTTGAAATGGCTTTACGAGATGATCCAAATGAACCAGCAGTTCCAGGACAAAAGATGCACTGCTCAGTTATGGCTTATGATGTAATTAAGGAAGCTGCTGCAATTTACAAAGGTGTTGATGCTGACTCTTTTGAGCGAGAAAATATCGTTTGTGAGTGTGCAAGAATTTCTCTTTCAACTCTTAAAGAAGTTATCAAATTAAATGATTTGAAAACTGTTGAGCAAATCACGGATTATACAAAAGCTGGTGCTTTCTGTAAATCTTGTATCAGACCTGGAGGACACGAAAAGAAAGATATTTATCTTGTTGATATTTTAAAAGATGTTCGAGCTGAAATGGATGAGGAAAAAC
>AKKQ01000006.1 GCA_000276965.1 Thiovulum sp. ES
AAAAGACTTTTATTGCTTCATAAAAAACTAAAAAGCATGGGGTAAGCACCCATAGCTATTAAATCTAGCATAAGAATTTGGTTTTACTGAAATCAGCTATAAGCCCCCTTGTCATTGTCGGACTCGATCCGACAATCTTCTCAAAATGGTGAAGATTCCCGTGTCAAGCACGGGAATGACAAACAGAGTTTATGCCTTAATAATTCGGGCTTCATGCTTAAGTTAGTGGGGTAATTTAAAAATGTTAAAATTTAAAATCTTTCAAAAGGATTTTTTATGAAAAAGTTTTTTCTCATTTTTTTAGTTAGTTCTTCGCTTTTTGGTGGGGAACGATTTCAAATCTCTGGTGATCTCATCAAAGATTTCCGAACCGATTTGATGTGGCAAAGAGAAAGCAGTTCCAACACGATGAATTGGAAAAGTGCCATTCAATATTGCGAAAATTTGTCTCTTGGCGGATACAGGGATTGGAGACTTCCACACATTGACGAATTGAAATCAATTGTCAATTACAATGCATATAAACCAGCAACTTTTAACAGATTTAAACTAAAAACAACAGACTGGCATTGGGCTATAACAAAATATAATAATTCCAGTTCTTGGATTGTCAATTTCAACGGTGGAGACGACGGTTGGGACCGTCAGGCAGACGATAGCTTTGCTGTTTGTGTCCGTGATTTATAATCCCCGTATCGAGTACGGGGCAAGTTTTTTTATTTTTAGAATTTGATCAAGAGGAGATGACGAACTACTGAAGCAAATTAAGTATAAAAACTGGAATCCCTGAACTTGTTTCAGGGACTACTAAAATTAAAGTTAATTCAGAATAAATCGTTTAAGTTGATTTCATCAAAGTTTGGATTTTTCTCTTTTATTAAATTGAATTTCCAATCTCTGTGCCAATTTTTCAACTGTTTTTCTCTTTTGAAAGCATCATCAATATTTTCAAAATACTCAAAGTAAATTAATTTATCCAAATGATTTTTTGCCGTAAAACTTGTTGGGTTTATTCTGTTTTTATGCTCTTCGATTCTTCTAAAAAGATTATTTGTTGCTCCAATATAAATCATACTGTTGTTTTGACCTGTTAAAATATAAACAAATCCCTCTCTCGTTCACTCTCCCTAGTTTACCCTGAAACAAGTTCAGGGATACTGTTTTTTCAGTATATCCTGAATTAATTTCAGTATCAGGGCTTCCGTTTTCTTCATTTTTGATACATGCTGAACTTGTTTCAGTATCATTTCAAGTCACGGACACAAACAGCAAAGCGATTGTATGTCTGAAATTCCAAATAGTCGTTCCCATTGTTGAAATAGACACTCCAAGAGTTGGAACTATTACTTTTTATTATGGTTTGTGACCAATGCCAATCGCTTTTCAAGTTGAAAAAGTTTGAGTCAATTGCAGGATCTCTTTTTGAACGATCCGCAAGATAATAAAGCTCTTCAATTGTTGGAAGTCGAAAATCTGAATATCCATCAATTGATAAATTTTGACAATATCTTTTGGCACTCTTCCAATTCATTTGATTTGAAGAACTCTTTTTTGTCCAAACAAGATTTGTGTAGTTGTCTTTGACAAGATTTCTTGAAAATTTTGAATAGCTTCTTTTTCCTTTGAAAATCCGTTTGTCCCACTCACCTTTTTTTGCTTTTGAACTTTGAGAAACATAACCAGAAGAAGTGCCTCCAATTTTGTCAAGTGAAACATCAAAAGAGCTATCACTTTGTAAATCAACTGTAACCAATTTTGTGTAGTAGCCAGACCGTTTCACCTTGATTTTGTATTTTCCTCTTTCAAGCAAAATTCCATCTCGATATTTTGGTTTGATTTTCATAATATAAACTTGGCTATCTCTTGGATAGGGATTTATTGTTAAAGCTACTTTTGATTTTACAAGTTTTGCTATGAATTTTGTATCTTTGGAAATTGTGATATTTTTTGAAACTGTTTCGTATCCAGATTTTGAGACTTCCACCCGATAATTTCCACTTTCTAAAAGATCACCATTTTGGAAACGATTTCCATCAACTCGAATTTGGAAACCTGAAACATTGCTAGAAACTGTCAAGAAAAATTCATCTCGTTCCTCATTTGAAGCTGTAAAAGTTGTTTTTCCTGAAACTCCACCAGCAGAAATAAGCTCCTCTTCACTCGGCAACTTGAAATAGAAATCACCCCGAATTAAATTGTGTGTTACGGGTGTCTGCTTTCCATCTGTTTTTTGATAAACATCTTTCCGAACTGCTTTGAAAAATCGTTCGATTGTTTGTGGAGTCTCAATATTTTTGACAAAAGCATCAGCAAATGGTGAAAGTTTTCCATCTCCATCGTGTGCAACTTTTCCACTCTCGGCAGAATAGGCTATGAAAGTTCCAGAAGCTGAAAAAGAGGCTAATCCACCTCTCTTTTTGTTTCGAGTTGATCTGTATGGATTTTCCCGACAAGCATCAATCACGGCAATATTTAGCCGTTTTCCTGTCTCATTCATCGATTCGATAATTGGGTTGAGTGGAGTTGAACGATACGGAACATATTTTTCATCAGAAACTGAAATATCATTTGGAATTAGATAGTTGATTCCATTCACTTCAATTCCGTGTCCTGCAAAATAGAAGAGTCCGACACCCTCTTTTTGAGAACGAAGAAGTGAATAGAATTTTCCTAGTTTCTCTTGCAATTCCAAATCTGAAATATTGTGTGCCTCGATAACTGTGAAGTCTAAAGCTCGTAGTTTTTTTGCAACTTTTTTGACATCATTTATCGGATTTTTGAGCTTGTCAAAATAGTTGCTTTTGGAATAGGAACTGTTTCCAACAACGAGTGCCACTTTTGGCTCAGCTTTCATTTTCAACCTCATCGCACGGTCAAGTGAAAAAAGTGATGAAAAAACTAAAATAGTTAAGAGAAAAATTCTCATAAAACCTCCTTAAATTTGTTAAAATTATAGAATATCCAAAGTTTTTAAAGTAATACCTTTATCCTAAAAGCCTTATATCCCCATAGCTAATAGGGGCTTTACGGCTTGTTTTGTAAAATTCATTATTCGACTTAAAACTTATTGTATGCAAAAAAATCCTTTTGGTAATATTTCAAGTATTACATCGAAAAATCAAATAAAAGGTTTAAAATGAAAATGCTATTTTTTGGAATCCTGTTTTTAAGTTCAATTTTTGCAAACTCATATTCTGCAATCGGCTACGGCGAAAATTTAAATGAAGCAAAAAATGATGCTCTCTCAAATTTAAGCATGAATATTCATTCGGAAGTCGATACCACTTTCAAAAAAGTTACCGTTGTTCTTGGTGATGATTTTGAAAAAGAGAGTGGGCAAAATATAAAAATATCTTCAAATTTACCAATTTTAAATCCGAGTTTTTCTGAACCAAAATTTAAAGATGGTGCTTGGAAAATTACGGCAAAACTCCATAAAAAAACCTCATCAAAAAAATATATTTCTGAATTGAAAAATATTCAAATTGAAATTGAAAAAGGTTTGCAACTTTCCAAAAAACGAAAAGGAGAGAAAAAAGAGCAAATTCTTTTAGAGACTTTAGAGCATTTTAATAAGTTTCAGAAATATTCACTTGTTGCCCGTCAATTGGGAATTCCAAATATTCCAATTCTCCGTATTACAAAAGTTGAGATTGAAGAGAAAATGGCTGACACAATTAATGAAACTGGAAAATTTATCACAACAAATTTGAAAATCGATCTCAAAACAGAACCAAACAAACACGATTTTATTGTTGGTGAAGAGCTAAAACTATATATAAAATTCTCCAAAAGTTCATATTTTTATATTGTAAATCATTCTCTCCCAAAAAATAAAAAATCTATCTCCTATTTGATGGAGCTAAATCCTTTTGAAGATGGTCGAAAACAGTTTGTTCAAAAAGTTGAGAACGATGAGGTCGGAAAATGGATCTCTTTAGGAGAATTTGAAATTTCTGATCCAATTGGAAAAGAGTATCTTGAGATTTTTGGAAGTCCAAGAGAATTTACAAAACGAGATTTCCCACCTTACAAATATAATTCAGATGAAAATTTGTATCTTTTGACAGGAAAAGGAATTATCACTAATTTTAAGAAAACTCGGAAAATGAGAAAAAAATTTCCCCGAGCAACTTTCTATTTTAAATCAGAAAATTAAAAATAATTCTAAAACAATCTCAGAACTTCTCCGAGAAAAATCAAAATCTAAAACCTGTTTTTTTACTCTCTTTTTCTGATAAAATTTGCTTAAAAAAAATTGAGAACAGAGTTGAGTTTTGAGTATGCAAATAAGCTTGGAAAAGAAGGAATTCCATTTATAATTATCGTGTCCTACGACAAGAGTGAAGTTTTTGTTTCACCACTTTCTGAATTAAAAAATCACGATATTGAGTTTTTTATTTCTCAAAATAATCTTAAACAGAGAGAAATTGAACATAAAATTTTCTCACCAGATTTCTCAGAATACAAAGAAAGATTTGAAAAAATTATCACTGGAATCAAACGGGGACACACATATGTTTCAAATTTGACAGAAGAGAGTCGAGTAGAAATTGATAGTAATTTGAGAGAGATTTTTGAGTTCTCAAAGGCAAAATATAGAATTCGTTTTGGTGATAAATTTGTATCTTATTCGCCAGAGACATTTATAAAAATAAAAAGTGGAAAAATAGAGACTTATCCCATGAAAGGGACACTTGACGGTTCGATAGAAAATGGTGAAGAGATTCTGCTGAAAAATGAGAAAGAGTTTGCCGAACATGTGATGATTGTTGATTTACTGAGAAATGATTTAAATATGGTCTCAAAAAATGTCAGAGTTGAAAAATTTCGTGAAATTGAAAAAATCGTTTCAGGAAATAAGTCGCTCTATCAAATGAGTTCAAA
The DNA here is from genome assembly GCA_000276965.1 of Thiovulum sp. ES. Lineage (NCBI taxonomy): Bacteria > Pseudomonadati > Campylobacterota > Epsilonproteobacteria > Campylobacterales > Sulfurimonadaceae > Thiovulum > Thiovulum sp. ES. Next base: position 4,888 of record AKKQ01000006.1, read on the forward strand.
AATAATTGGTGAATTGGAAATCGGTTGGGAAAGCAGAATTGGAACAATTTTAGAAAAAATCCTACCAGCAGGAAGTATAACTGGAACACCGAAAGTCAAAACACTAGAAATTATCGATGAGGTCGAAAACCATAAACGAAATTTTTTCACTGGAGTTTTTGGAGTTTTTGATGGAAAAGAGTTTGACAGCGGTGTTATGATTCGTTATCTTGAAAAACGAAACGGAGAATTTTTCTATAAAAGCGGTGGCGGAATCACACTCGATAGCAAAGCAGAAGATGAGTTTGATGAAGTTCTAAAAAAAATATATCTCTGGTAATTTTCTCCCTTTTTGTAAAAAATTTCCCTAAAATTTTCACTTTAAAAAATTTAACGATAAAATAATTATATTTTAATTGGAGAAGTTTATGAGTGCAGAGGCAAAAGTAGGTTTTTTTGTCGTTGTTGGAGCTGTTATGCTATTTTTACTAACGACACAAGTGAATACTTTTAAAAACATGAATGAAGAGGGCTACATTGTAGAGGCTTATTTAAAAGATTCGACGGGTTTAGGGAAAAACACAAAAGTTAAAATGAACGGTATCGACATCGGCTGGATTGAATCGCTTAAAATGGAATCTGATTTTGTTTCAGTGAAGATGTTTATCAAGAGTGTTTATAAAATTCCAGATGATTCTGAAATTATTCTTGTTCAAGAAAACCTACTCGGTAGTAAGATTGTTTTGATTCAAAGAGGAGCTAGTCAAATGACTCTAAAAGAGGGTGGGATTATTAAAAAATTCCAAACTTACTCCTCTTTTGAAGAGACAAGTAACTCTATTTACAAAACATCTGAGGAGTTTAGAACACTTGCAAAAGAGTTAAGAGATACGGTAAATCAAGAGAGTCGAAAAGATTTTTCTGATGCGATTAGCAATTTAAATCTACTTCTTCTTGAGATTCGTGAAATTGTTGCTGAAAACAGAAATGGAATAAGAAATAGTGTTGAAAACATAGAGATTACAACCGCAAGACTTCCTGAAGTAGTTGATGCACTTGAAAAGACTCTACAAAAATATGAGAAAGTTGGTCAAACTCTTGATGTAGAAATTGCTGATATTTCAACACAGGCACAGAGTCTAATTCGGGAATTAAATTCAACAGTTGCGGAAAATCGAGAACCGATTAAAAATACACTGACATCAGTTGATGGATTTTTCTCAAAAGGTCAAGAGTCGATAGACAAAATTGACAAAATTATAGAATCTATTTCAGAAGCGGAACTACAATTTGCGATGAGGTCAGAATTCAACAGTTATGATAGCTCTTACTCTAGCTATGTAGATATTGCATATTTGCCAAATCCAGAAACTTATTATCTTTTTGGACTTACAGCAACAAAAGATCGTTCAGTTGAAGACAGCGGAAATATTCATGAAAGTAGCAAAACTCTATTTTCTGTAATGTATGGAAAAAGATATTCTGATTGGCTTTTCCGAGCTGGACTTATTGAGAGTCAAGGTGGAATTGGTATTGATAAATTTTTAATGAATGACAATTTAAAAATCTCCGCAGAGCTTTTTGACTTTAATGCCGTTAATAACCTAGCAAATGAGAGAGCAAATTTACGAACAACAATGCGATACAGAATTTATGATCACCTCGACCTTTTTGTTGGTGGAACAAATCTCTTAAATGAACAGAGAGGCTTGACTTTTGGACTCGGATTCTACTTTATAGACAACGATTTAAAATCAATGGTTGGATTAGCAGGAACAAGATTTTAGATGAATAAAATTGAAACTTCAAAAATTGAAAAAGCAATCTCAACTCAAACAAAATGGCTAATTAGTAGTGCGGGAGTTCTTATTTTGTCAATGAAACTTTTAGATATTTTTGTAAAGTAGTTTTTTGGTAGAAATTTTTCAATACGAATTTATGCAACGAGCATTTATCGTTGGCGGAATAATTGGATTTGTCGCACCGTTTCTCGGAATTTTCATAGTTTTAAACCGATACTCGATGTTGGCAGATACACTCGCACACATATCACTTCTTGGTGTCGCTTCTGGAATTGCAATTGGAGTTTCACCAACAGCAACAACACTTTTTGCTGTTTTATCGCTCTCAATTTTTATCGAGTATTTAAGAACTAGATACCAATTCTATTCAGATTCTCTGCTTTCACTTTTTCTGTCAGTTTCACTTTCACTCTCAATTGTGATTGTGAGCCTAAGCGACAATTTTAATGTTTCACTACTTTCGTATCTTTTTGGATCAATTCTAACATTGAAAGAGAGTGATATTTGGATAGTCGGAATAACAGGATTTGGGATTATATCTTTTATGCTTTTCCGAGTTCACCACTTGCTATCTTTGACTTTTGATAGTGAAATTGCAAAAGTTAGCGGAGTGAAAGTAGCGATTTTAAATTTCTCTTTTCTTTCGCTTGTTGCAATTCTCATAGCATTCAGTATAAATATAATTGGTTCGCTTCTTATTGGAGCAATGATTGTTATTCCTGTTGTTTCTGCTCTGCAATATCGACAAGGTTTTTTTGCAACACTCTTAATTGCAATAATTTTTTCAATTTTTTCAGTTTTTCTTGGCTTGATAATCTCTTTTTTCTTCTCAATTCCTAGCGGTGCAACAATTGTTTTAAACTCAGCAATAATTTTTCTTATTTCACTTTTGATAAATCGAAAAAGGTAATTTTTTAATTCTCTCTCTTTTGCCGAATATGGTTAAAAAAGAGAAAATTTGAAAATTGGATTTTTAAGTAGCTTAGATTTAAATTTGTATCTATTTCGTCTTGATATTATGAAAAGACTTTTGAGAGATGGACACGAAGTTATAGCGATTGTTCCTCACGGAGACCATTTCGATAAAATTGGCGAGATAGGTGTTAAAATGGTGGATTACTCACTTTCGCGGGGTAGTCTTTCTCCCATTAGTGCGACCTCATCGATATTAGAACTTTCAAAAATTCTGAAATCCCTAAATTTAGATTTACTTCACACTTTTACAGTGAAACCAAATATTTTTGGGACTTTTGCAGGAAAAATAGCGGGTGTTCCTAAAATAGTAAATTTGGTCGAGGGTCTCGGCTCTTTCTATATTGATAATTCTCTAAAAAGCAAAATTGTCCGAAAAATCATCGAAACATCCTATAAAATTTCATTCCGTTTCGCTCAAAAAGTTATTTTTGTAAATAGTGACGATCCAGAATATTTGGAATCAAAAGGCATTATTCCAAAAGAGAAAATTCATATTATTAAATCTGTTGGTGTTGATACTGATTTTTACCAAATGAAAAATGTAAGCGATGAGGTTCAGAGAAATCTTCGTGAAAATCTAGGGATTACAAACCAAAAAGTAATAATTATGATTGCTCGTGCAATTCTTCACAAAGGAACTCTTGATTTTTACAAATCTGCGGAAATTCTGAAAGAGCAAAATTATAAATTTCTGTTTGTTGGCGGACTTGATGAAGGAAACAAATTTGGAATGAGTCGAGATTTTATGAATTCAGGGAATGTAAATTGGTTGGATTTTCGGAATGATATTCGCGAACTTATTGCAATTTCTGATTTGGTTGTGTTGCCAAGTTATCGTGAGGGTGTTCCGCGGACACTTTTGGAAGCATCTTCGATGGGAAAACCAATTATTGGAACTGATGTTGTCGGTGTTCGTGAAGCTGTCGATAATGGAGAAAATGGATTTCTAATTCCAATTGAATCTCCAAAAATTCTTTCTGAAAAAATCTCACAAATTTTAGAAAATGAAAATTTGCAAAAAGAGATGTCGGATAAATCTCGACAAAAAGCTGTTTCTGAATTTGAAATTCAAAACATTGTTGAAAAGTATATAAAATTTTATTCAAACATAATTTAAAGTTGATTTAAAATAGAAGGTCACTCGAGGAAATTCTTTTCGCATTCTTCGGGTTGATTTTAAATTTAAGTTAAATAATCTATTTTAGGTTTTTAATTTTTATTAAAATATTTTTATCTTTAAATCTTATTTCTTTTTTTGTAACTCTGTAATTTATATTTTCGATTTTTTGCTGAAATCCGTCATATATATTTTGACGATTTTTTCCACCAAAAATCTCTTTTCCACTAAAAATATTTTTTATAATTTGTTCTGGATATTTTTTACTTAAAAATTTAGAATTGAAAATTGAATAGGGAATTGGAGTCTCTCCATTTACTGAAACAAATGAGTCTAATTCTAATTCTAAAATTTGATTTCCAACCGAAAAAATTTCAACTTTTACACCATTTTCGCTTCTTGAAATGATTCCGATGTCAGAATATTTTAATCTGTTTGTCTTAATTGTAATTAGGTAATTTTCATGTGAAATATATTTTTGGGAACAGCCTAAATTTAGGAGGAGAATTCCCCCTAAAAAGATTTGTAAAATTTGCAATTTTAGTTGTGAAGTTCAGAATTTAGCTCAATTTCTCGAGTGCTTCTAAAAACTTTCATTTCTCCAGTCGTGCTATCTTGTCGGAAGTGAAGTCCATTTAATCCAGAAAGGTCTCGGCATCTCACATTTCCTGCTTCTGGTAATTTTTTACTATTTACAGTTTGTAATTTTTCTCGTTCAGTTTCAGAAAGAACAACTTTTGTTCCCGCAAGAACTGTAACACCACCATCAACAATACAGCCGTCGCCAAGAGAAATTCCAGTTGTAGAATTTGCACCAAGAAGACATTTCTCACCTACTGAAATAGGATCAGCATTTCCGCCAGAAAGAACACCAAGAATTGAAGCACCACCGCCAACATCAGAACCGTCGCCAACAATTGCCGAACTAGAAATTCGTCCTTCAACCATAGAAACACCATTTGTTCCTGCATTGAAATTGATATAACTTGCACCAGGCATAACAGTTGTTCCTGCCGAAAGTCTTGCACCAAATCGAACTTTTGAAGTTTCAAGAATTCGAGTATTGTCTTCAGGAATGATGTGTTGTAAAAATCGTGGAAATTTATCAACTGAATCTATTTCAGGATATTCGCCATCAACTTTTAGTCTCATCTCATTTTCTCGTAACCAGTCAAGTTCGATTGGCTGATTTCCACTCCATGCAACATTGTGTAAAGCACCAAAAGCACCGCCTAAATTCAGGCTTCTCAAATCTGCTTTTTTAGTTGAAAGTGCATAGAGTTTAAGATAAGTTGCCTCGACAGATTTTAAGACCTCATCGCTGAAAATGAAAACGAGTCGAAAATTTTCTAAATCATCTCGACTGCTTAATATTTTTAACAAATCGATATTTTTATGTCCCTCTTCTCCCTCAAATGGAGCAAATTTATTTAATGCTTTACTGATGAGGTCAGGAGTAACAGGAAATAGAGACTCGCTTTGCGAATAATCAATCTCTTTTCCAATCTCTTCTACCGCTGAAAGTAAAACAGTCGCAGAACCAAAATTCTCATTCCAATTCGGTAGCGGATAAGTCGCTTGTAAAACTTTTGTTGAATCTTTTTGACCTAAATCAACTCGACAAATTCCAAAACCGATCGGATTTTTGTATCCATTTTGCTTTTGGAAATAGCTTATAAAATCTTTAAATTGCTCTTTTGTCTCAATCATTTATATTCCAATTTTTTGAGATTCTAACAAGAATCATTCTTTAATGTCCGCTTGGTCCATTATGACAATCATAACAACCAATTTTATCGCCTTTTTGGAAAGTTTTTCCATCTAAAGTTCTCGTTTCAAACATTTCAGAAAGTCCAGAACCACGATAATCTGAACCATGACATGCTGTACAACTGCTTGTTCCACTTCTTTCTGCCACATCTTCATGATTTCTAACCCAACTACTACCAATTTGGTGTATTCTATGAGGACCACCATTTGCTGTGTAAATATTCTCTTCATGGCAACTAGCACAGTTTGAAAGAGTTCCGCTGTAACCTTGAATTCTCTCATTTTGTAAATTATCTTCCGCTTTAGTTGAAGGATAAATTGCATGAGTTGAACCATGACAAGCTGAACAACTTAAATCTCCGTGTCCAACACTCTCTTTAAAAGTTTTTCCACTATTTGTCGCAAAACGAGTATCCGAAATTAGAGTTGAACGAAGTGTCCCTGTTCCATAATCTGTAACGGCAGTTGTTTCCCGTTCTCCATCGTGGTGGCAAGATTGACAATCAGGAACATCATTCCATGGGCTTCGACTACTTGATGAAACGGCGGACATAGTTCCATGGCAACTTTGACACTCAATTTCTCCACCGCTCATAGCTCCACGAAAACAATTTGTCTCTTCACCAGGGTGGCATTTGTAACAAGTCTCTTTAGTATTTACAGTTTCAATTTTTGCATGTTCAGAGTGAATGGCTCGAGAAAGTGAGGGGATTCCAGAAAAACCATCTTTTCCAAGTGCATTACTACTATGACAAGCAGAACACAAAATAGGAGTTCCATTTTTCACAGTTTGATAAAGTGATGTTTCATAGCTATATCCATTTTCCGCTAACTTTTCTAAATATGGAGAAATGTCATGTTTGTCATCGTGTAATTTCAAAATATTTAGTTTGTAATCAGCTTCTAAATCTGAACTATTTTCCCAACCTGCAGATGGTTTGACCTCATCGCTACCACCAGAAGCATGACAACTTTTACAATTCATTTCGTCACTAACTGGTAGAACTGTTGTTGTTTCTGAAAGTGTTTCTCCAGTTGCAGAATCTTTTGCAACAACTCGAACCATCGGATAGTAATTTTTTGTGCCGTCATCATTTTCTGGAACAGTCGGAATTCCGTGAGCTTCCCAAAACCCAGAATCAACATTGAGACTCATATTTTCAGGAGTATCACTTTGGACTCGATTTCCTGTCAAACCTGTATCAGATTCTGCAGAAACTCCAAAGAGAGCAGAAAGATAATCCCAAAAATTTGTTTTTGAAGAACTATTTGAATTCACTTTTTCTTCAAGCGAATAAAAAGATTCGTATGTGAGTGAAATTCCGCTTTTGATTTTTTCAGGCTCATCACCCTTTTTTATCACCTGTGCTACTAAATTACTGTATGGCGGAAGAATTGAAAAAACTGAAAAATCACTCCCGTCCGTACAATGCATTCCCAAATCACTCCATGCAATAACTTGATAATCTGAACCACTTGAGATTTCCCGCGAAATATCAACACTCTCTTTTTCTGTTTGAGTGTTTTCTTCTATATTTTCAGAAAGATTCGTCTCTTCTGTTTCAGAATTATATAGTAGATTTTGATTTGTATTTTCCTCTGAATTGCTGGAATCACAACCAGTCTGAAAGAGTAGAAATGCCGTAAAAAATAAGATTTTGTATTTCACAAAAAATCCTTAAACTATTATAATTTATAAAGATTTTAGCAGAAAAAATTAAATTTGTTCCGTGTGTTATAATTCAAATTAAAAAGTAGGGAAAAATTCATATGAACGAACTCTTTACATTCTTTGGTGTAGTTTCTCACAATCACTATTGGATTTACTTAACTCACATGCTTTTTGCAACTGCGATTGTTATGTTCCTTGCAAAAAAAGCTATTAATTCTATGAGACTTGTTCCAGTAGGTTTTCAAAATGTGATGGAAGCTTACCTCGGTGGTGTTCTTGCAATGGGTCGAGACACAATTGGAAAAGATGAAGCTCGACGATATTTACCACTTGTTGCAACTCTTGGTCTTTTTGTTGTTGTTTCAAACTTTATCGGTATTGTCCCAGGATTTGAGTCTCCGTCAAGTTTCTTAGATTTTACACTTGCATTGGCAATTTCTATTTTTGTATATTACAACTATGAGGGAATTCGACGAAACGGTGTTGCAAAATATTTTGGACACTTCTCTGGTCCAGTTTGGTGGTTAGCTTGGTTAATGTTCCCAATCGAAATCATTTCTCACATCAGCCGAATTATTTCACTCTCTTTCCGACTTTTTGGAAATATTAAAGGTGATGATCTTTTCTTAGCTGTTGTACTTATGTTAGCTCCGTGGTTTGCACCGTTACCAGCTTTTGCACTTCTTACATTTTCTGGTGTTCTTCAAGCTTTCATTATCATGATTCTAACTTATGTTTATTTAGCGGGTGCTGTTCATATCAGCGAGGATCACTAAAAATATATGGAATTTGTAAGCAGAGGAAAACTTGAGTCCTTGCTCAACACTCTTCTAGGTATCTCTTGGTCTCTTGCGACTTTTGGAACAATTTTTGTTGCAATTGTCACTCTCAAGAGTGCCTCAATTTTTATGGCAATAATCATAACTTTTCTATTCTTTTTCATTATTTCTATCGTGGTTCTATTTTTAGAAAATCTCAAACTAAATTTAGAACAAGATCGAAAAATAGATTTTCTACTCAAAGAATTAAAACAAAAAAACAAAACTTCTGAATCTGTTAAAATCTGAAAAAGCAAAAGGAGAAAATATGAAAAAAATCTTTTCTATTTTCCTATTTTTCGGAACTTCTTCACTTTTTAGTGAAATAACTCAAATGCACGGAAATTTATGGTTTGAACCAACTTCTGGTGCAATTGACGGTAGCACAATTGAGATCACTTACGATGAGGTCGGATTTTACAATACAACAGAAATGTATGATGATGGTTTCCGAACAGCGGAGGGAGAATTTGCAATCAAAATGTTTCACTACGGTTCAGGTTGGGGAATTTTTGATGTAACACCTCGACCAGACAGTTACGAAATTCTTGAAAACAATGGTTCGGTTATTGGAGGTGAGTCAAATCTTATCTATTCACAAGACGGCAAATTTTCAACAATAATTGCAAAATGGGATGAAATTCCTGAAACTTTAAATTATGAATGCGACGATTATTGTCTTGCATCAAAATTAGAGAGCGAAGTTGGAATTTGTGAAAAATCATTGACCTATGCGAAATCTCCAAAAACAGGAACTTGGTTTCCATTTCCGACTCTTTGTGATGTGCCAGAAAATTGGGAAACCTCATCGGAAAAACCAACTGATTTTAATTTAGATGATATGGGAATCCCTGAAGAAATTGAAATAACTCTTGAGAACAGTGAAGTTTTTTCTGCGGGATTTAAAGCGGGTGTTGAAAGTTCAAATTGGACAGAAAATGATATTTTAGAAATTGGAACAGGCTGGACTCTCCATGGAACAACAAATAAAATTACAAATTTAAATATTTTTGACTCGACTGATATTGTTTGGATTTTTGCCGATGGAAATTGGAAAGGTTGGAGTAGCGATGATGTTAAACAAACTATTTTAAAAAATAATTATAATCTTCTTGAATCAATTCCAAAAAATAGTGGTTTTTGGATTTACAAACCTGAAATTATGATTCCAATAACAAAATAGTTTTAATTTCCTCTAATATTTTTCATTAAATACCGCGATTAAGGTTTATTTTTAAAAAAAGAGACTATAATTTACCTAATAAATTTTATTAGGAATCTACTATGAAATTAGGAATTGCATTAGCATCTCTTTCACTTGTAGCTGTTTCTTTCACTGCTTGTGGTGGTGAAGATAAACCAGCTGAAAAAGCTCCAGCTCCTGCTGTTGAAACAAAAGCTGAAACTCCAGCTCCTGCTGTTGAATCAAAAGCTGAAACTCCTGCACCAGTTACTGCTCCTGCTGCTGAAGAAACTGCATCTGCTGCTCCAGATGGAAAAGCTCTTTTTGCAAAATGTGCTGCTTGTCATGGACAAAATGCTGAAAAATCAGCTCTTGGAAAATCTCAAGTTATCGCTGGTTGGGATGCTGCTAAAATTGAAACAGCTCTTAACGGATACAAAGATGGTTCTTACGGTGGTGCAATGAAAGGTCTTATGAAAGGTCAAGTTGCAACTCTTTCTGATGCTGATACAAAAGCTCTAGCTGAATACGTTTCAGGTCTATAATTTTTTGGAGGCATTTGCCTCCAGCCTCTTCTAATAACTAAGAGTTTTCCAAGAGAATTTGTTTCTCAATAAAATATATTTTTCTTATATAAATAATTTGTCAAATTATATTCAAGCAATTCAAAACTTTTTGAAAGTTTTTCAATCAAATCAAGAGTTTTTAAGCTCAAGTTTGTGATTTTTTTGAGAAGAGAGAGAACCTCTTTTTTGTAGTCATCAATTTTTAGGCAATTGTCGGGTCTTAAATATTTATCATAGAATTGTGGAAATTTTCCACTTTAGTTGGTTGAATTTATTTCCAATTTCTAAGCAGAATTCTTTTCCGTTTTCAGTTGGTTGCCAAACATCATTTTCATCTCGAAATTGAAAGCCTTTTTTCTCTAAAATCAAATTCACTTCTGCTCCAGACATTCCCAAAAATTTTCCGAGTTCTGTCGGCAAAAAATATGAGTTTTTGAAACTTTTTCCAAATTGTTCTAAAAGAGATTCACCATTTTTGTTTTTGTGAAAAGTATCAAGTTCGATCTGTTCGACTGGATTCAAATCACGGAATTTTGTCAAAATTTGGATTCCATTTTCAACAATTTCTAGGCTTGTTTGTGGAACATGTTTTTCAGTTTCGGCTTTTTTCTTAATTGAGTAAGAACCAGTTTTACGGATTTGTGGAAGAACTTCTTCAAAAATCCATTTTTCAATTTTTTCAGCTTCAGGCATTTCAGACTTGATTATAAGTCTCCAAACATCTGGTTCTTGAATCAATTTAACTTTTTTGTAATTGTTTCCAAAAACATCTGATAAATTCAACTGTCGCAGATCGCTACCTTTAAAGTTTTCAACCGTCGTGCTATTTTTACAGTGCTTTGAAACGGCATCTCTGGTGTTTTTGTATTGCAAAATTTCTGCTATATCTTTTGCAATAAAATACTCTTTTCCATTAATTAACAAAATTCTTACTTGAAAATCGTTAAAATCCTGAGTTATTAGGTGCATAAAATTACCTTTTAAAAATATGTCTTTGGTATTTTATGCTTTTAATTATTAATTTTAACTTAAATAAGCTTATAATAATGTTTTTATAGCTATAAAAAAGAGGTAAAGAACCATTGAAAGAGCAAGAAAAATATGCAACAACTTTCTACACAACAAAAGATGTAAAGACAGAAGCTTTAAAAATTGCTAAGAAAAAAGGAATTCATACTTTAAATGGATTATTAAATATTTTAATTGCAGATTTTGTTGAAAAAAATAGAGAAATTTTAGAGAGAAAATGAAATTTAAAGTTTTTCAATCGGAGTCAGGACTTTAGTCCTGCATTTTTGAGACGAGACTAAAGTCTCGATTTCGTGAATTTTTTATACTGAATCTTGTCCCGAATTCATTTCGGGATTATTTCAGTTTTTCAATCAAATCGAGAGTTTTTAAGCTCAAGTTTGTGATTTTTTTGAGAAGAGAAAGAACCTCATCGCGATAGTCGTCAAATTTGTAGTTATCAAACATTTGTGCAATTGTCGGGTCTTTGACTTTTTTCTCTTTGTAGCCGTCAATCACCCACTCAATTGCTGAACGATTTCCAAGTTTGTATTGGAAAGCTCGTTCGGGGAAAAAATCCAAAAACTTCTTACTTTTAGATTGTGTTTGAGAAATTTCACCAAAATCGATTTGGAATTCGGAAACATTTTCAAAATTGATATGCAAATCCAAAAGTTCTTGACCAATTTCAGCAAATTTCCAAAAATCTTCGTAAAATGGAATTCGTGGCAAATCCTGTTTCAAATTGATTTCATACTTTTTTCGATATTCGGGAAAATGCAAAACGGCATAAACATAGTGAAAAATATCAATTCGTTCAATAATGTCATTATCGGGCTTGACCATTTTGTCATCATCGGGCTTGACCCGTTGATCTTGCTTGACACGGACATCTTCACCATTTTGAGTAGATTGTCGGATCGAGTCCGACAATGACAAACTGGAGTATTTTTTACGGAATTTTTGCAAACCAAAATCTGTGATATTTTCAATTCTCTTTCCGTCAGAAAAAGTGTGAAGTGGGAAAGTTTGAGTTTTTTCAAGTGAATCTAAATTTGGAACATTTCCAAAAGCTAAAGCCTGAAAAGGTTTTGAATGCGAACTTCCAGAAACTCCGATAACTAAATTTTCACTTTTTGAAGTTGGAAAAAATTGTGGTTGCTGTCCTCTGACATCATTTAGCATTGAGTCAAAATATAAGTGCTTGGAAACAAAAGGACGATAAAGAGATTTATAAATTTTATCTTTATTAAATTCTGTTTTTAGATTTCGGGCAAATTTCTTTTTTAAATCTCGACTCCATTTAATAGTTGTGTCCCAATTGTCATCATTTGGCTTGACACTTTTGTCATCATCGGGCTTGACCCGTTGATCTAAAGATTGTCGGATCGAGTCCGACAATGACACACTGGCAGAATTTGACAATGACAGGAGAGAGTTATATTTTTCAATAAAAAATCGAACTTTCCAACTTAAAGTCTTTTCAGAAAAATCATAAACCCATTCGTCCCGATTTGTAACGACTCCATTTGAGAAATTTCGGAAAATTGCATTTTCATCTTTTCCGTTTTTTGTCTCTTTTGTTCCAAGTGCGATGAGGTCTTCCCAATCGTTTTCCGTCTGATTTAACCAATTATGTTTTTTATCTGGAATAATTTGGTCAAATTCCAGTTTTGAAATATCTTTTTTATTCCATTTCAACCAATTTAGTTTATTCTCTTTTGTCTCAAGTTCATCAAACGGATTTAAATATTTGAGTCGGCATTTTTGACGAGAATCTCTTTTGACTAAAATCAGAATTGCGACACCCGTCTGAATTCCAAAAACATTGTTCCGTGTTCCCGAAAGTTTGGGGTTTTTCCGAACATTTCCACCCAAATCCAAAACATAAATATCTGTGAAATTCTCAAAAACTTCGGCACGAAATCCGTCAAGACTTTTGCTATCCAAAAAGCTAGAATTTGTAACAAAACTTATAATTCCACTCTTTCCAATTCGGTCAATTGCCCACCGATAAAATCGCGAATACATGTCATACATTTTTGTCTTTTGGGCATTCGACTTTTTCACAAAAGTATCTTTTATCCGTTTGTCAATGTGTGGATAAGATTTGTTTTTATTATTATCATTTTCGTTTTGCTGATTTGCATTGTATGGAGGATTTCCGATAATTACGGTAAAGTCGGATTCTTCCTGCTTCTCAATTCGCTCTAAATTCTCTTCAGAAAAATCAAATGCAAGTTGCCCAGCCGAATTTTGTATCAACTCCAAAGTATCCACAAAACTTATATTTTTAAACTCTGCTCCCTTTCCCATTTTCTGAAAATATAAGTATTCCAAATTCAAATTCGCAATGTAATACGGCAAAATCGAAATCTCATTTGCAAACAACTCATTTTTAAACTTAAATTCCAAATCTTTTTTCGGCAAATAGTCGATGATTTGAGTCATAAAAGTTCCCGTTCCCGTGGAAGGATCAAGAATATTCACATTCCGAGAAGCTAGAGTTTTGTCAAAATTTTTGTAAAGCACCTCATCGGTAAATTTGATCATAAAATCGACAATTTCCAACGGAGTATAGACAATTCCGAGTGTGTCTGCCCGTTTCGGATTATAAGCTTTGTAAAACTCTTCATACAAAATATTCAGAAATTTCTGTTTCTCTTTTTGCTCTTTCAACACCGACGAATGGGAACGAATTGCCGAATAATAATAATTTATATTCTCAAAAAGTTCCTTTTTCTGAAAACGGTCAAATATCGCATTTTCCAATTCTCCAAGCTTTTTTGCAATATTGTTGCTTCCGTGAAAATCTGACTCGTCAAATACCGTTTTAAAAATATCTTCCGTCAAAATGTGCTGAATCAACATCTCAAAAATCTCATTTTCCGAAATATTTTTATCAATCGAGTTTTGACAAATCTCCAAAAATTCAGAATATTTCTTTTGGAATTCCCTATTTTCTGTTTTATTTTTTGCTATCTTTTCTCTCAAAACTTCGACAAGTTTCGGCACATCTTCCGTAAATTGCGAAAGTGCCTTTTCAAATTCTAAAATTTCCTCGTTTCTAAAATTCAGGAATTCTGAAAGCAGATTTTCCAAATTTTCCGATTTTTCCATCGAAATATCCAAAACCGTCGAACCATTCTGAATTAAAACTGCCCGTTTTGAGTCTTCAAAAATGATATTCGATGTCGGATACCCCTTTTTGATTTTTTTCTCAATTTCTAAATCTAAATCATCTTTTTGATCTTTTGCTTCCCAAAATCCGAAATCAAATCGAAACTGATTTTTCAAAGTTCCGTCTGGCCTCACCCGACTATTTTTTGAATATGGAATTTCTGCCACAAAACTTAAATTTTGCTCACTTGCCACATTTTCAACTAAAGTTTCAAATGCCCGTCGAATCGAACTCTCGTTTTCCGAAAAATGCGAAAGCTCTTCTAACTTTTTGTAATATTTTTCAATTTCTGTCTTCATGATTTCGATTTTATCAGATTTTGGGGTTCAGTTTTTAAAGAATTGCATGAAATCTACATCTCGCAAGTTCTGGCGAACTTTAGAAAATATTCTTTAAAATCTCTTTTTTCCACGATCAAGAAAACGGATGTAGTTTTTTTGGAATTCAGAAATGTCATTTTTATTTTCAGTTTTCACAACAATTCCGTAGCCGTTTTCAAAAATATCACTTTTTACAATTGGAGTTGAAAAAATATACAAAATTTTTGAGTCAAGCAGAATTCCTGAAAAAGAGAAATTTTCTCCACGATGAGGTTCAGTTTTATAAATGTAGATGTTTTTGTAGAGTCGCAGTTTTTCAATATCTCCGTCTAAATTTGGAGAAATCAAAAAAATTTCACCACCACGATTTAAAAATTTTCGGAAAGAGTAAAAAAAACGATCATCTTCTATTCTGTTTGAGACAATTAGGATTTGAGAGGAGTTTTTTAAATCTCTACGAAAAGAGTCTAAAAAATATTCACTTTTCTCGGGCAAGATAAAAATCTCCCCAAAAAGAGAGATTCCCGAAAAAAGCAAAATAAAAACTTTATGCGAAAACTGTTCCACCATCAACAATAAATGTTTGTCCAGTAATCCAACTAGCTTTTTCAGTTGTCAAGAAATATGTTATTCCCGAAAGATCATCAGGTAAGCCCATTCTTGAAAGAGGCGACCGTTTTACAACTTCTGCCTTGACCTCATCATAGTTTGGAAATTTTTTGAGTGCATCTGTGTCGATTGGACCACCAGAAACTGCATTGACTCGAATTCCTTTTTCACCTAATTCTTGAGAGGCATATCGAACAACTGTTTCAACAGCAGCCTTAGAATTTCCGTGTCCTGTGTAATTTGGTGTGAAAACAAGATTTCCTGTTGAAGATAGCGAAATGACTGAACCACCTCCAACTTTTTCCATTCTTTTAACAGCTTCTTGAGTTCCAACAATGAAAGATGTTACCGTCGCTGTGTAAATATTTGTGAGTCCTTTTGGTTTGAGTCGCATAAATGGTCCAAATCCTCCAACAACTGAACGACCCGAAATAATCGCATTTGATACAAAAAAATCTACTCGCTCAAAATCTTCATCAATTTTTTTAAATAAATCTTTGTAAGTTTCAGGCTCTAAAATATTCAACTGGTAAGCTCGGTATTTTCCGCCATGTTTTTCAGTTAAATCTTTCACCATTTCATCAGCAATTTCCGAATTACTATTGTAAGTGAAAGCGACATCAATTCCATTACTTGCAAATTCCTCTACAATTGCCCGACCAATTCCTCGAGTTCCTCCACTAATTACAAGAGTTTTTCTCATCTCTCTAAAGCCTCCTTTGCTTTTTTAACAATATCTGGGTCTTCATGTTGAGCTAGTTTTTTAAGAACAAATTTAGGAACTTCCCAAGATTCCGCAATTTCACCAAGAACTTCTAAATTTTCTCCATATTTTTCAATAATTAGATTTAAAATCTCGTTCGGCTCTTCAACTTCCAAATTATCAAAACGATTTACAATTGCTTTTAAAATATCTGTTGTAGGACTGTTTTCAATAATATTTCGGATTGTATCTTCTGAAACTCTCGCAATATTATTACTTAATACTCTTTCAACAACTTCAGGTTCATTATCTTTTGCTAAGAGTTCAACAACATCTTCAGGAATTTTGTCGTAATATGCAATTGCTTTTCGGACTGCGGGATTTGTGCTATTCGCTAATTTTTGGTAAAGTTCAGCAAGACTCTCATAATCACCAATTCTATCCGCAATTGTTTCAAGTAATTCATATCCAACAGGAAATTCTAAATCATCAATAACTAATTTTACTTTCATTTTAAAACCTCATATTTTTGTAGAGTTTTTTCAAGTTTTTTCATATTTTCTAAACTTGGTGGAGTGAGTGGAAGTCGATATTCAAGAGTTGGAAGAAGCCCAGCAAGATGCATAATTGCTTTAATTGGAATTGGATTCGACTCAACAAAAAGCACACTATTTATTTCACTCAACTCTTGATTTATATCTCGACCTTTTTGGAAATCACCATTTTGAACAGCTTTTACAAGTTCCGCCATTTTGTTTGGTAAAAGATTTGCCGTTACAGAAATCACACCATTTCCGCCAGAAGCAAGAATTTGGTAATTTATCGCATCATCACCACTGATAATATCAAGATTTGGAATATTTCGTAATTCAACAACTCGGTGAAGCGAACCACTTGCCTCTTTGATTGAAAAAATATTTTCAACTCGTTCGTGTAATTTTTTTACAACTTCAGGGGAAATATCGCTACCTGTTCGACCTGGAACATTGTAAAGCATCACAGGAATTTTTACAGAATCTGCAATCGCTTTGTAGTGTAAAAAGAGACCTTCTGCTGTTGGTTTGTTATAGTATGGAGAGACTGAAAGAATTGCATCAGCTCCAGCTTTTTCGGCAAATTTTGCAAGATTCATCGCTTCAATTGTGCTGTTGCTTCCCGCACCTGCAAGAACTTTTGTTTCGCTATTTTTTGTAACTTCGATTGCAATTTCAATACATCGCTGGTGTTCGTCATGTGAAAGAGTCGCACTCTCTCCAGTCGTTCCAACTGGCACAACCCAATCTGTTCCAAGTCTCATCTGTCTTTCGATGAGGTCGCCATAAGTTTTCTCATCAACTTTTCCGCCACTAAAAGGGGTAATAAGTGCGGTCATCGATCCTCTTGGTCTAATCATTTTTTCCTCCAAAGAAATTCTTTTTTTATTGTAACTCATTTGAGATTTGAAAATGAAAAAATCTATAATTTTTCTAAAACTTTATGGAGTGAAGTATCCTCACCAAGAAGTCTCTTAAAAATAATGTAGTTTGCTAAAACTTTTTTTCCATATTTTCTGGTTTCACCATAAGTTAAAGTTTCGAGTGAGAGAAATGGTTCATATTTCCCTTCTTTAAATTTTTGCCGTTTCACCCGTTTTGCATAACTTGCCCCTGCATTATAAGCATATGCAATAAGAAGTGGGTGATCGAACGATCTTTTTAAATCTTTTAAATGGTGAAGGGAATATTCGACACTCTTTTTAAATTGAAACATATCTTCATACTCAATTTTCTCACCACGATTTTTTGCAATGTCATCAACAAGAAAAGGCATCATTTGCATACTTCCAAGAGCATAAGCAATAGAAATTACAGATGGGATAAAACGACTCTCTTGTCGAGAAATTGCTAATAGAATTGCCTGTAAATCAAGATTTTCGCCAACCATATATTTTTGTAATTCCGTTGGAAAAGATTGAATTCTGTATCTATTTCCTCTCTGCATTAAATAGTAGTAAATTTCCCACTGATTTTTATTTTTAAATTTTTCAGCAAGTTTGAGAATCTCATCCGAACTATTTTTTGAAATTGAGTGAAGAAATTTTTGCCACTGAAAAGGATTTGAAGAGTCTAAATCGATTTCCCCTTTTTCTGCCAAATCAACACCAGAAAGATAGCCATCAATTTTTTTACCGAGAGTTTCGTGGGCATAAATTGTATAGATATTTATATCCCAGCTTTTTACGAGTTTTTCCAGATATTTTTTATCATTCGAGAGCATAAACATCCAAAATTTCGCTTCATCTTTATACTCTTGATAATAAGCGACCTCATCGGCAACTTTGAAAAATTGGAATGCCTTATCCTCTAAACCTTTTTGAATGTAAAAATAGGCGAGTCGCAAAAGTGCTTTTCCGCTAATATTTTTTGATGGTTCTAATTCGAGAAAACTCTTTTTAATTTTATGAAAATTTCCATAAGCAAGAACAGTCGCTACAAACTTCTCAAATCTATTTTTATCTTTTTGCAAACCTCTGAGAAAATTTGGTGAAAGTTCTGTATCAATTCGGACATCTTTTCGTTTTTGCGGTGCAATTCCTAGAAAAATATCAAGATAAATTTCTGGATATTTGTAAAGAGTCTTTGTCATACTCTGTTTGTAGTAAAAACTTTTTGTTAAATACTCTATCTTCTCATCTTTTTCAAAATGCTTCTGCATAAAATATTTTGCAATTCCTGAAGAATTGTTTGAGAGAAATCTCGGAGTTATGCACATTTTTGGCATTTCTGAGATTTTAACATCACAAGGATTACTCTTTTCTGGAAAATATTTATCAATTCTCCAAGTTGAGCGATGAACTAAATTATAAGCCCTCTCCTTCTGATCTTTTGAGACATTTTGTTGCAAAAATTGCCAAATGTAAAAATCCCGTGCATAACCTTTAGGATAACTCTCAATTTCGGAAAGTGTGATTTCACGACTCCAAATTGAACTTATAAACAAAATAAGAAAATATAAAACTTTCAAATGAAAAACTCCTTTTTTTGACTTTGTAAAATTCTAACAATTTTGTTTGGCAAAAAAAGTTGTTTTTTATGAATTAATAATTTCTAACTTGTTTACATGTGAAAAAATCATATTTCCAAAAGCTTTAAAAGTTCAGGAAATTTTTTTTCAAAATAGTGCGGTTGAGACTCAAGTTGGTTTTTTGGTGAAATCAGATTTTTACAAGATGAGAGTGAAAATTGAATTGTCGGAGAAATCCGACAATGACACGACTATTAAAAAAATCGCCAATAAATAAAAGCTAAACTAAAAATAGTTAAAAGAACTAAGCCTATTTTTGCATGAATTAAAAGCCAAAATGGTGGTTGGAATTCCTGCGGAACAGATTTGTGTGTAATAACTTTATAGTTTATAAAAGCGAGAATTGGTGCTGTTACAAAAGAGATTGTTGTCGCAATATCAACAAGAAATCCCATGCTTTTTGTGAAATATCCAATAATTACGAGAGAACCAAAAACAACAAAAGCCAACCAAAGATAATTTAGAATTTCCAATTTTTTGACATTTGGAAAAAGAACTTTAAAAGTTGGTTTGAAAATTCGGCTGTAAGCATCTAAACACATGAGAGTTGTGCTAAACATTGTTGTGATTGAAGCGACCGCAATTACAGGATAAGCCCAATCGCCGATGGAACTTGTGTATAAATTTACGAGTTGTTCGGCAAAAACCGTGCCTTTTGGAGAAAAGACCTCATCGCTACCATACATAACAAAAGCACCGAGAGACAAAAATCCAATTGCAATGAAAAGAGTTCCAAAATATCCTATATTGAAATCACGAAGTGCTTCGTGGAGAGAAATCTTTTTACCACTCTCTTTCTGTTTTGCACTTGACCAAAGTGAATGCCAAACAGAAATATCGATCGGTGCAGGCATCCAGCCGATAAATGCAATCAAAAATGCAATATGAACCGTGTTTGAGAAATCAAAATCAGCAAAAGATATTTTCTCAAATTCAAAAACCGTTCCAACCGCTATTATTGTAGAGATTGTAAGAGCAAGAATAATAAATTTGATAACTGTGTCGATGAGGTCGTATCGTCCAATTGAGACAATCGCCGTTGAAATTGCCAAAAGTCCAATACTGATTTGGAAAAGTGAAAAATCCAATCCAAAAATATACCCAACTAAACTTGCCGTTACAATTGTTACTGCCGACTGAATTGTTAGCATTGTAAGAATTGTTAAAACTCCGTAAAGAGCAACAGCCCATTTTCCAACTTTTTGATAGCCCTGAATCAAATTTTCACCCGTCGCCGAAACATACCGAGGTGCAAATTCAAAAAATGGATATTTGACAATATTTGCCAAAATCAAAACTCCGATAAGTGCAAATCCGAATTCCGCACCTGCTTTTGTCGATTGCACAATATGAGAAACACCAACAGCAGCTCCAGCCCATAGCAGACCCGGCCCAATTGTTTGTAGAAATTTAAAAATTTTTCATTCCTTTAAAAATTTGAATTTTTTCCAACTATTTGGAAAGATAAATTTGGATCACTATTTGCCCAAGCTTTTCCAATTTCATCTTTCTCTTTTGTGTCGTCATTTGAAATTCTGTCAGTACCTTTGTATTCAAAAACTCCAATTTTCCCATTCTGAAACTTCACAAGAAAATCGGGATAGAACTTTGCATTTGCCATTTGTAACCAGAATGAGTTTTTAAAGTCTGTACCATTTTTGAACCAAAATTTGACCTCATCGCTACTATCCAATTTTTCGGCAAATTCTTTCTCTTCACTATTCATTTTTTCAATAGTTTTACAAAAGTGTTTTCTGTAATTGTGATTTTCAAAACCTCGATAGTTTTGGCAACTCAATTCAAAAACTTCTTTGTCTGTGAAAAGTGATTTTACTTCTTGTTCAAACAAAACCTTTTTTGAGTTTCGGACTCTTTCAATTAATTCATTTTCAATCTGTTTTGCCACTCTGTATTCATGACTTGCGATGAGGTGATTTGGAATTTCAGAATTTCTTAAAACAGAACTTACAAATTCACGAATAAATTGATTTGAAAGAGAATCTATTTTTATGTTTTGTAAAATTCGCTTAATTAACTCAAGTGAAAAATCTCCATTTTTCTCAAAAAGTGATTTTTGATAATTTCGTTTTCCAATCTCTTTGAATTTTCCATTTTCAATATCAATAATATTTTCCGTTGAAGTGATATTTTTCATTTTCAAAAAACCTGTATTTTTCAAAAACTCTTCTCTATCAATTTCAAAGTTTTCAAAAATAAAAGACTCTTCAAAAAGTGAATTTTTATACATTGCCTTAGGAATTCTAAAAACTCTTTTTTCTTGTTTTGGAAATTCTCTTTTTAGTTTAAGTCCAACTTTTTCAATTTTCTCTAAAATATTTTCTGGTGGAGCTTTCAGAAGAGAAGCCTCTTTTGTTTCAAAATTGTAATTTACATAATTATCCAAATTTGAATTGTGAAATTTTTCCAAATCAAAAGTTTTCAGAACTTCCATTTTTTCTAAAAACTGATCACCAAAAAGTCCGTCTAGTTTTTCAGGATTTGTATTTGGATTTTCTGACAAAATTATTCTCGGCAATTCACTTTTTTCAAAACCATCTTTTTTCAAAGTTTCAAAAATATCATTTGCCACTCGTTCAAAAGTCTCCGAAAAAGAGAAAACATAGGAACGATTTAAATGAAAAATTTTCTTGTCTGAAATATTTGGATTTCTCAAAACTCGACCAAGAAGTTGTTCGATTGCTGTTCTTGAATTCATGTTTGAGAGAGTTGTCAAAGTGTAGGCAAAAGGACAATCCCAACCCTCTTTTAATTTATCAATGGTAATAATAAAACGGATTTGACAATTTTCATCTTTAAGATTTATATTTTCTAAATCATTGCGATTTCCACTTTGAACGGCAATTTGATCTTTTGGAATTTTAAACTCATCTATGAGGTATTTTTCAATTTTTTCAAAATTTAGAGAGGTCTCATTACGATTTTCCTCTGCCCGAATAAGTGAAATTGGTCGAATATATTCCCGTTCTGACTTTGCAATCTCCTCTAATTCCTCTCTTTTCTCAATTGTATCTTTCAAAATTTGCATGTAGTCGGGAATGGTTCGGAGAACAATTGGAAGATTTATCATTTTCTCATTTTTCAACTCTTCAGCAGAAACTGAATAGATCACATTACTTGCAAATTTTCCGACTTTTGGTTGATGAATGGAATTAGGAGTTGCCGAAAGTTCCAAAACGAAAGAGGGATTCAGATTGAAAAGAGATTGGAAACTTAAATTTGTATTGCTTTTGTGAGATTCGTCAAGAATGATTACAGGTTTCTCATTTTGCAAATATTGGGAAAGTGAAAGGTTTTGAAAGTTTCCGTTTTCTTCAAAAAATTTTCGTCCCTCTTTCGATGAGGTTCGGAAACTCTGAACTGTTGCAACAACAATATTCAAACTCTCATCTTCAAAACGATTTTGTAGAGCTTCACGAATTGAGATCGGATTTATATCAACTCGGAAATCATTCTCCAAAATTTGACGATACGGGTGAAAGAAATTTTTCAGTGCTTTCAGAGTTTGAGAAACAATCGCATCAGACGGAGCTAACCAGAAAACGGTGTGAAAATCTGAATTGAGAAAATTTTGAACAATCGGTTTTAGAGAAGAAGAAGCAATAAGGGTTTTTCCTCCACCAGTTGGAATTTTGAAACAGAGATAGGGAAAATCATTTAAAAATTTCATCTCATCTGGATTGCTACAAAAATCATCTAATTTTTGAACTGCCTCTCTTTGATACGGTTTTAAATTCATGCAATTACTTCTTTTAATTTTTTGTCATTTCGGATAATCCAAAGTTTAAAAGTTGAATATGACTTATCAATCTCTAACTCTTCTTTAATCTTTTTCAAAGCAACTCTTTTTAGTTTTGTTCTGTGATATTCGTCAATAACTTTATAAAAATTCTCTACTTTTTCACCAATATCATCTTTTAAATCTTCACAGGAACTACTTTTTGAGTTTTCACCGTTATAAATTCTCTTAAGTAATTTAACTGTATTTATTGTTTTTTGATCTGGTTTTTGAGAAGTTGCTAAAATCTCTACATGACATTTTTTTGAGTTATATTTTAGAGAAATTAGATTTTCAACAGCAATATCACAAGAGTTTAAAACTTCATCTTCTGAACTTGTATTTATAGTTTTGGGCTTAATTTTATTGCACTTTTGACAACTATAAAATAGATTTTCGTAATCATTTTGGAGATGTGGAAAATCTTTTTGTGGATAGAAATGTTCAACTTCAAAATGTCGTGTTACCTCTTCACAAAGATAGCATTTTTTCTTAAAGTCAATTTTTAGAGCAGTTTTAACACTCTCTTCACTGTATTTCTGAAAAATAGGTTTCTCTTTTCTATCAATTTTGTGCATTATTTATCCAAAATTTTTTCTTGTGCATTTTTAAATCGTAGATAGACCTCATCGGAGAGCATAGGAGAAATTTTATTGAGTTTAATATCCATTTCTAAAAGTTCCTCTTCTGCTTCTTCTGAAACCTCACCATTTTCAAATTGATTTACCAAATTTTCAAATTTCTCAATGTCGTTTAGGAGAATTTGAGAAAATTCACTATCAACTTCAAAGTAGTTTTTTACAATGTGAGAATATGAACTATTTTTAAATCTATCTCCACTTGTAATTTCTCTTCTCTCTAAATCACAAATTACAGAATCAGGCATTGAGTGAAGAACAAAAGGTGAATGAGTTGTAACAATAAATTGAATATTTGGAAATAGTTTTGTTAAAAATGGAAAAACTTTTTTCTGCAACTCAATATGAAGATGTGTCTCAATTTCATCAATTAAAATAATTCCCTCCATATCATAAGCTTTTACTCCATGTGCCTCCATTCTTAAAATTATCTCTGTTACGATTGCCAAAAGAGAAGAGTATCCATCAGAGAGTTCATTTAATGCAAACTCTTTATCTTCATAATTTATCTTAAAGTTTAAAGTATCATTAAAATATTTGAGTTTTAAATCTTTATGTCCAAACATATCTTTTAAAGTATTTTCAAAACTATCGAACCACTCTTTTATCTTTTTGGCTCTATTTTTATCTCCATCGAACTGTTCATTTAACATTGTATTTCGGAGACGAACAAGAAATTTTATAAACTGCATATGTAAAGTTGTAGCTGTCTGGTTCTTTTTAGGAAGATTTACATTTTCAATACTTTTTGGAACAGTTGGTTTATTCATTCGTTGAGCTTGAAAAAAAGCAAGAATAAAAGAACCATTTGAAATTTCATTATAAACTTCGGTTTGATTGAAATTTAAATCTAAGTTTGAAAATTCTTCTACCTGTTCTTGCCAATTTTCAATAGCTCTTTTAGAATACAAAATATTATTTTGAAGATCCGATATCCATTTTTCAATATTTTTTAGTTGCATTGGATCAGTTAAATTCTCTTTTTGCTTTTTATAATCTTTAATTTGTTTTTGAAATTTTAAAATATGCTTTTGCTTATTTTCTATAAATTGTGCAAAACTACCACTAATTAGACCATTTAAACTATTATTAAGTTCTATTAAAGTTGTGGTTTTACCACTTCCATTTTTTCCAGTAATTAGGAGATGTTTTTTGTCTGTTTTACTTAAAGGAATATGTAAGTTTTGAATTCCACGAACATTTTTAATAGTTAAGTCTGTAATAAAATTTTTCATTTTTAGCCTTTAAAGTTTTCGGACAACAAGATTATATTCCTGTTCAATTTCTGGAGAAATCTCCTTAGCAATTGTATAGACGATGATTTTTTCGTAATCGTTTAGAGTGAGAAGAATTGAACTCAAATCTGAAAAAGTGAATTTCTTATCACCAAAAAAGTATAGGAAATTTCCACGAAATTCACCAACAAAATTACCCCGTTTTGGAGGATTTTTGAGAGGTTGTTTGAATTCAAGAAAATACAAATGTTTTGCAATTACGGAAAAAGACAAATTTAGATTTAGCTCACCAAACTCATCAAGAAGATTTTCACCAAGTTGGCAAAATTTGTAACCTCCACCAATTCCATTTTTGAACTCATCTATTTCAGTTATTCCGTTGAGAGTAATTGTATTGTTTTCAAACTTTTTTTCGATTTTTGTGAAATTATCTTTTTTGTTTTTCTCAATTTCTGCGACCTCATCGGCAATTTTTATCATGGTTTTTGAGTTGAGAATTTGCGATGAGGTCAGTTTTTTTGTGAAAAGTTCAGTTTTCTCTTTTCCCTTAAACGAATATCCATTTATTACTCGTTTCACTCGTTCAGCAGTAATTGGCTTTGCGATATGTTTTTCCATTTCAATGAGAATAAATTTTCGGTTACCGTTATCTTGCTGATTCATTTCTAAAACAGCTTGTGCAGTTGTTCCTGAACCAGCGAAAGAGTCCAAAATAATATCATTTGAGTTTGGATTTGTTGCTTGTAAAACTAAAAATTTAATTAAATTAGAACTTTTAGAATAATCAAAAACCTGCTTTTTAAATATATTTTTTAGCTCTTTTGTTGCTTCTGTATTTAGAAAATCTCCTAAAAGCGAACTAATAGGTTTAAATTGAGAACGAACCTCTGATTTATGTCTTTTATACATTGGAGTTCCATTCTCTTTTTTTGGAAAGAGTATTTTCCCCTCTAAAATATATTTTTCCATTCGCTCTTTTGAATAAACCCAAACCCTATTTTTATTTGCTTGATAAGTATTTCCAGTTTTTGGATCAGTAATTGGGTAATTTAAATTTGGTCTTTCTGTTGCTGTTTTATTACAAGTTAAGTTATCAGTTATCCATTCTCCACGAGGATCATTATCTGGATTTTTATAATTTTCAAAATCTTTTTTTTCACCTTGGAAATTTTCAAAATTTTCTTTTCCATAAACTAAAATATATTCATGATCTATCGATAAATTTGCAAGTGCATCGTTTGAACCAGTTCTTTTTCTCCAAACAAATTGACCAACAAAATTATTTTTTCCAAAAATCTCATTCATTAAAAGTCGTAAATTTGCAACTTCATTATCATCAATTGAGATAAAAATAACTCCGTCCTCTTTTAAAAGTTTGTGAAGCAGTTTCAGTCGTGGATACATCATATTTAACCATTTGTCGGAACGATTTAAATCTTCAGCATTTACACTTTTTCCTAGCCATTTTTTGATTGTTTCACTACTAACATTATCGTTATAAACCCAACTTGTATTTCCCGTATTGTATGGCGGATCGATGTAAATCATTTTTATAGAATTTGAATAATAGGGGACTAAAGATTTCAAAGCTAACAAATTATCTCCCTCGATAATTAAGTTTTCGCTTTCAGAATCTCCAATAACCTCTTTGCAATCAATTGTTTGATACTCAACTTTTTGGTGATGAGTTTTGATCTCATCTTTTCCAACCCAATTCAAATTTGCCAACAGTTCTCTTTTGCTTTTGATTCAAAAATTTTAACAAAATCAAAAAAATCCAATTTGTCATTATTGGGCTTGTCCTGAAACAAGTTCAGGATTTGATCAGATAATTTTCTATAATTGATAAAATTTTAAAAAATTTAAAAAGGTGATTTTTGGAAAACAGAGAAGAAAATTTAGTTAAAAAAACTTGCCGAGAACTTGGAATCACTCAAAAAGAATTAGCTGAAAAAATTGGTGTAAAACCAGAAAGTTTAAATTCATCCTTGAGTCGTGGAAAAATAAGCAATCAAACAAAAAAATCTCTGGAAATGCTATCAGAAATTAATAATCTTTCAAGAATTATTGAAAGTTACAATTTTATAGAGGATAAAATCTTAGACATTGTAAAAAGCAAGAAAAAAATTACAAATTATTGACATTTTGATATAATTTCCCAACTCAAGTAGAAATTGCAGTTTCTATTTGTATCTTGAATTGGAAATAAAAAATGAACCAAAATTCTAACACAAACCTTATTGAAATTATTGATAATGAATTAAGAATTTCACACAGAATAATCGCCAAACAGACAGAAAATAAAGAAGAAACTATTTCTCGTTTAATCCGAAATTATCATGAAAAATTAGAACTTTTCGGACAGGTCGGATTTAAAATCCAGACTGTGAAAAATTCGGCAGGTGCGATAAATGAGCAGAAAACTTTTTATCTTAATGAACAACAAGCAACTCTGCTTTTAACTTTTATGAGAAACAATGAGATTGTTATTATTTTTAAAGTTAATTTAGTTAGTGAATTTTTTAATATGAGAGAAATTTTAGCTAAACAAAATTTTGACTTGCAAAAAATCCGTGAAAGAGCTGAACTTTTAGAAATTTTAGAAAAGGAATTTGGTATTTTGAGAGAGTTTTTTACAAACTTGGAATCGAGAGAAAAGAAGAATTAGCAATTACTGTAAATAAATCTGTGGCAAAAGATTCAACTGTGGATTTTTTGGAAATTGCTGAAAAAAAGGGAGTTTCCACAACTGAAAAATATTACACCGTTACGGAACTTTGTCAAATCGTGATGAACGGGGATTTTTCAGCAGAAGCAAAAAAACTTGTTTCAACAAAAAAAGGAGACAAACCACGACCACAAAATCTGAATAAATTTTTACAAGAACTCGGTTTTCAAACAAAAGATGAAGATATTTGGAAAGCAACAGAAAAAGGTCAAGAATTTTCTGATTTTGTGCAAAATAAATCGCGACATTCAGAGAAAACAGTTTTTCACACAGTTTGGAAAAAAGAGATTTTAAACAAAATTTTCTAATTGGAAATCAATTCAACCAATTAAAGTGGAAAATCTCAGTAATCTTTTAATTATAAAAACCTCCACTTATAACAATTTTTTAAGGTTTTAAGTGGAGATATTTCACTTCTGTTCTTCTACATTTCCGTTGAGTTTGTTAAATAGAAATTGAAGGCTTTTATCGTTTGGAAAGGTTGATAAAGCTCCTTCAAGATAATTTAAAGCGACTCCGTAAAAGTGATTTTTAACAAGATTATTTAAAAAATCTATTAAGTCTGTTCGGTTTGTGATAATTACTTTTGTGGAAAACATAACATCTTCAAAAGCTTTTTTAAATCCTTTTTCCCGAACAGCAACATCTTTGAACTCAGAATAACTAATTCCATCTGCATAAAGCAGGTGTTCCTGTAAAGGGTCTGTTAGTTTGTCAAATTCAAGTTTTTGGTTATCTATTGATTCTAAAAGACCCTCGATAATATCTTCCGCATTTACAGTGTTTTCATCTTTTAAAATTAGGTAGTAGTCATAAAGGGCTTCAGCACCGTTCTCTTTATTCATAACCATATCTGTTAAAACAACAAGGAGTTTTGCCTCCCTGTTTGTCGGGTCTTTTTGCAAAACTTCAGAATAATTTAGGAGAGCTTTTCCGTAATCTGCTTTGTCAAAATAGGCTCTACCGCTTTTTAAAAGTTTTTTTTCTGAAACTCTCAAATTCACCTCCTTAAAGTTTGTCTAATTGATTCTCCATTCCAAAAGGAACATTTACAACTTCTAGTTCAGGGTGAATATGCATTCTAATATCTCGTTCAACTCCATATTTCAATGTGTCGCCACTACTTGAACAACCAACACAAGCACCCAGAAGTTGAACAAAAACTTTAGAATTTAAAACATCTAAAAATTGTATATCTCCGCCGTCAAGAGCTAATTTAGGTCTAATTTTTTCAACCAAATCTTTTACTACTGGTCTTAACTCTTCATCACTAAATGGTATCAAATTATCTCCAAGTTTTTTGAGTTTTTATATTTAAATTCTAAAAATTATAACAAAAGAAAAACAATTAATAACTTTTGATTAAAGAATAGCAAATTCTTTTAAATTTACTTAAAAAAAGCCGAAAAATTTTCGATAAAATCGCCAGATTTGATTAAAAAGGAGAATTTTGATAAAAAAATTATTAATTTTGATTTTACCATTTTTTCTATATGCTGGTGGAACTTATTCCTTGCAACTTGGAACTTTTTTTAAGAAAGATTCCGCTGAAAAATTTTTAAAAAAAAACCAAAAAAGGATAAGAGAAAAAGAACTATTTTTGTATAAAACCGATAGAGGTCTTTGGACTGTTCGCTATTTTGTCTCAAATAATTATAGAGATGTTTTAAGAGAGAAAAAAATTTTTCCAATCAAATCAGTTATTGTTCCAACTGATATAAAAAAAGTCAAAATGCAAAAAAAAGAGAAAGCTATGATTCTTGAAATAAGTAGAGTTGATAGCAAAAAAGAGAAAGCTATGATTCTTGAAATGCAAAAATTCAACAGCCAAATAGTTGATAGCTACACTGTTTTTGTCGAAATTCGTGATATGCTTTACACTGTACAGTATATTCAAAATAACAATCCTCTCTCCGAAAAATTCTTCAAAGATACTCTTATTGATAAAAGGTTTCTAAACTCTCTCACACTAATAAAAGATAGTTCAAAAATTGTCGTTCAACTGGAAGAGCAAAATTTAGAGAGATTTAAGGAGAGAATTCTTGAAATTCTTGAACATAATGAAAAAGTAGAGAATTTAAGAATAAGGTGGAGAAGAGTTATCCGTTAGTGGTCGGGGAAAACCCCTACACTTTAATTGACTTTAAATTTTGAAAGTTCGCTGTTTAACAAGTCTGCATTTTGATTTAAATTCATTGTCTCTTCTTCGATATTTTTTACAGACTTTGTGTTTTCTGTCGCAAGTTGAGCAATCAAACTGAGTGTATGACTCATTTCAATACTCTCATTTGAAACCTCTTTTGAACTTCCAACATTGCTAACTGCCATTGAGTTTATAGAGAGAATAAGATCAACAATCTTTCTAATATCAATTGAGACATTTTCAGAAATATCTGAAACTTTTTCTACATTGCTAACTGAATTCTCAATATTTTCGCTGAATGTTGTTATGTTTTCAACTATTTTTTTCATCTGTTTATTTATATTCTGTAAATTATTCTCTGTATTTTCAGCAAGTTCTCGAATTTTTTCCGCAACAACTGCAAATCCTTTACCTTTTTCTCCAGCTCTTGCCGCCTCAATTCCAGCATTTAATGCGAGTAAATCTGTTTCACTTGAAATTGAAGAGATTTCATTTACAAGAATTTTTATATCATCTATATCTTCGACTAACTGCTTCATTCTCTCTGCGATGTTTGATTCGCTTTTCACATTTTCATGAACAAAATTATCCATACTGAAAATATTTTTTTTCATATTTTCAAGAAGAGTTCTTGCACTTAAAAGCTTGTCTTGAGTTGAAGTTAGAGAAACAATATTTAGACTTATCAATTGATTAATCCTGTTGCTTTTTTCAGAAACAGCAAGAACTTTTCCTCTCTCATCAACAATCTGTTCTTTTATTTTTAGCGAATGTTCTCTTAACTCTTTTGATATATTTATGTTTTTGTTACTGCTCTCTTTTGAGTTCTCAATAATAACTCTAACTTTTTCCAGAAAACCATTGATGTATTCACTTGCTTCGGCTACCTCATCGTTAGATTTTATTGGCAATTTTTGTGTTAAATCCCCATCACCATCAACAAGGTTTTTTGCAGTTAATGATAAATTATGAATTGGATTAACAATAAATTTTGTAATTGCAAAACGAGAAACAAAAAGAGTTAATAAAAGAATTACAGAAACAACTATCACTAGACTTAATAGAATTTCCATTGTTTTTTCTGAAAATGCAACTGTAATAATGTCTAAATTCTCCTGAACATCATCAACATAAATTCCACTTCCAACAATCCAGCCCCATTTTTTAAAACCTTCTACATATGAAATTTTTAATTCTGTATCAGATTTATTATCTCTTTTCCAATAATAATCAACAAAACCAGAACCGACTCTTTTCACAACATCGTTCATCTCTCTAAAATAGAGTTTTCCGTTTTCATCTTTCATTCCATTGATAAATTCTCC
This sequence comes from Thiovulum sp. ES, assembly GCA_000276965.1. Lineage (NCBI taxonomy): Bacteria > Pseudomonadati > Campylobacterota > Epsilonproteobacteria > Campylobacterales > Sulfurimonadaceae > Thiovulum > Thiovulum sp. ES. The sequence goes on from AKKQ01000006.1 coordinate 35,519, forward strand.
AACAAGTTGTGGCTTGGTTGGGTGCATAATCATTTTCCCATTCTTGTCGTGAATCCAAAAATAACCGCTTCTATCTTTACCATAACGAATCGATTCAATTGTTTTTAATGCAGTTCGCTTCATATCCTCTTCTACAGATTCAACATAAATTCCCGTTCCAATAATCCAGCCAAAAGGTTTAAAAAGGGCAACATATGAAATTTTGTCTTGCGGTTCTTCAAATCCAGGTTTGCTCCATTGATAATGAACAAAACCACTCTCACTCTCTTTTACAGTTTCAACCATCTCAATAAATAGTTTTTTTCCGTTTGGGTCTTTGATATTTGTAATATCTCTGCCATCAAGCTGTGGCTTAATTGGATGCATAATCATTTTTGGATGATTGTCATTTATCCAAAAGTAACCAGAATTCCCGTATCGAGAATTTCTAACAATATCTTTAAGGAGTTTTTTCATTTCATTTTTTGCAATTTTCCCATTTTTTTCTTTATAAGTTCTGTTAAGAATACTTAGGAGAATTTCGCTTTTGCTTTTCAGCTCTTTCTCAACTTCATGAATAATATTCTCTGTTGAAGATTTTTCTGCATACATTTCAATAATATCTACCGCATTTGCAACTCTAACTTGGAGTGCATCTCTTTTAGATTCCATTAATCTATCTTGAAATATATAAAATACCTCATCTTTGATTTTTTCAAATCCAAAATATACCTGCGTAAAATAGAAAAGACTTAAAGATATTAACGAAACAGCAATTATTGTTAGTATCTTTGTAGAAATAGTTATTTTTTTGTTTTTCACAAAATAGCCTTAAATTTTGAGATATTATAGTATTTTTTTATAAATTTATGATGTTTTTATTTTTGAAAGTTTATTTAGTATTTTTTAAGTGGTGCGGACGAAAGGACTTGAACCTTCACACCGTGAGGCACCAGATCCTAAGTCTGGCGTGTCTACCAATTTCACCACGTCCGCGAAAGAATTATTTTGATTTTAAAGTGGTACGCCCTAGAGGATTCGAACCTCTGACCGATGCCTTAGAAGGGCATTGCTCTATCCAGCTGAGCTAAGGACGCAAAGTGGCACGCCTGAGAGGAATCGAACCCCTAGCCTACGGATCCGAAGTCCGTCGCTCTATCCAGTTGAGCTACAGACGCACTCTTTATTAAGCTCAAAATTTTATAAATGGGGTGAATGATGGGATTCGAACCCACGGCCCCCGGAACCACAACCCGGTGCTCTAACCAACTGAGCTACACTCACCAGAAAACACAAAAAAAGTGGTCGGGGTGAAAGGACTCGAACCTTCGGCCCCTTGGTCCCAAACCAAGTACTCTAACCATACTGAGCTACACCCCGCCGATTTGTGGATGGAATTGTAATGATTTTTTTTTTAAATGTCAAGAGTAAAAGTAGAAAATATATACAATTATAGAAAAATAAGGAGAATTTTGAAAAGATACGCAATTAGTGATCCAAAATATTTTGGCAGGTCAAAAGAGAGTTTTGAAAAAGCTTTAGAAAATCTTAAAAATTTTGACTACATTCTTTATAGGGATAAAGAGAACTTAAATTATAAAAAATCTGCTAGAATTTTTTCGGATATTTTAAAGAAAAAAGGTGTTGAAAAATATCTGATTCATGGAGATATTTTTTTGGCTAAAGAGTTGGATGCTTTTGGGGTTCATTTGACTTCAACTCAGTTTGAAGAGATAGAGCTTTCAAAAGAGAATTCTCTTTTTACCGTAATAAGTTGCCACTCTTTTAAAGATATTGAACGAGCTAAAAAGCTGGGAGCAGATGCAGTTACATACAGCCCAATTTTCGAGACTCCAAATAAGGGAAAGTCAAAAGGTGTTGAAAAATTGAAAGAGGCTGTTAAGCTATTTCATAATATAAAAATATTTGCACTTGGCGGGATTATTTCAGGAAAAGAAGTCTCTAAGCTCGGTGATATAGAGGGTATTTACGGTTTCTCTTCAATTAGATTTTTTCTCTAAATGGTTATAATTAACCAAAATTTTAGGAGGTTAGATGATTTCCATCAAACAGAAGTTATATGTAGTTTTTGCCTTTACTATACTTTGGGGGGTGATGAATGCAGTTAAAGAGTTTAACTCTATCTATGAAAAGAATGAGTATCTTGAGAAGTTAGAGACGATTACACTGTTGTCTTCAGACATTAGTCTAGCAATGGATGAGTTACAGAAGGAACGAGGAATAAGCTCTGGATATATTAGTTCAAGAGGACAAGAGTTTGTGCAGGAGTTGTCAAAACAGAGAGAACACACGGATACTCAATTAAAAAGATTAAAATTAGCAATTGAGAGTGTTGATTTATCAATTTATCCAGAAGAGTTATCAGACAAAGTTGAGATTTTTAAAAGAGGTTTAAAGAGTCTGTATAACATTAGAAATAAAGTAGAACAAGTTGGTATATCAATTGATGAGGTTGTTAGTTTTTACACTCATTTAGATGTATCTTTACTAAATATTATTTCAATATCATCAAAAGTGAGTGATAATGCTGTTATTTCAAAGACACTTTCAGCTTATTACAATTTTTTACAGATAAAAGAGAACGCAGCAGTTGAAAAAGTTGTTATGAGAGCAGTTTTTAAAGATGACAAATTTACAAAAGCAAATTATAAAAGATTTGTTTCACTTGTAGCAAATCAAGAATCTTTTATAAACTCTTTTCTAGCAATTGCGGATCAAGATTCAATTGACTTTTACAATGTTTCAATTGACACAAATCCAAATGTTTTACAAGTTAGAAAAATCAGAGATACAGTTTTTGACAAACAAGAAAAAGGTAAATTTGGTGTTTCTATATCTGAATGGGATGAGGCGATTGATGCAAAAATTACACTTTTAAAAGACATAGATAGTTATCTTTATGAGATGAGTGTTTATAAACTTGAGGAATTAAAAAGCCAAACAGTTGATGATGCGATTCCAAGTCTTTTAATTGATATTTCACTTTCAATTTTTGTATCACTACTTATTTTCTTTCTTGCTAGAAATATTATTTTCTCACTCAAAGTTGGTGAAAAACAGATTCAATCACTTACATCTTCTAAAGACCTTTCTGGAGAAGTCGAAGCATATAATGATGATGAGGTCGGACACATTATTGAGAGTGTAAATAAACTTATTAATGAATTCAAATATAGTGTTGCAAAATCATCAATTATTGGGCACTCAACTTTTGATAGCAGTATGAAAATTAGAGAAAATGCTAAAAATCTTTCTGTGAATATCAACACTGAAACTGCCAGTATTGAAGCAATTTCCGAATTAACAAATGATATTGGTGTTTCTCTTGATATTATTGAAGAGATGGCTGTTACAACAACTGAAGATTTAGCTTATACAAAAAATGTTCTTGACAAATTATCAAAACAGTTAAATATGGTTGTTACTCTTATTCAAGAGGGTGGAGCAACTCAAAGCGATCTTCGACACAAAGTTGATTCACTTACTGAACAAGCGACAGAAATTAAAAATGTTCTTACAATTATTGGAGACATTGCAGACCAAACAAATCTTCTTGCGCTTAATGCTGCTATTGAGGCATCTCGAGCTGGTGAGCATGGTAAAGGTTTTGCGGTTGTTGCTGATGAAATCCGAAAACTTGCTGAAAGAACTCAGAAATCTCTTGCTGAAATCTCTTCTACTACGAATATTATTACTCAAAGTATTGTTGAAATTTCTGCTGAAACAGATCAAAATGCTGAAGAGAACAAGAAAATTTCAGAAAATACTTCTGTTCTTATTGAAGATACAGTTGAATCTGGTGGAAGACTCAAGAAGACTCTTCGGGTTTCAAGACAACTTGTTTCTAAAAATACTTATGTTGCAACGAAAATTCGGGAACTTATTGACATTATTGAAGAAGTTTCTATTCTTTCAAGAGAAAATAAACATGTTGCACAAAACTCTAGCGATGTAGCAAGTAGATTGGCTCAAGATTCTGAAAACTTACACAAAGAATTAAACAGATTTACAATTTAATAAGAGTGTAAATGATAGATATAGATGAGCTAAAACGACATACTAAAACTCTAACTATCCTTTTTGCAGATGATGCTGTTGAGACCAGAGAAATGTATCACTATTTTTTCGATGGTCTTTTTAAAAGAGTCATCTCTGCCTCTGATGGCGATGAGGCTCTACAACACTATTTAGCTGAAGAGGATAGCATCGATCTCATTCTTACAGATCAACTCATGCCAAACATGAACGGCATTGAGATGATAAAAAAAGTTCGAGAAAGAAACAAAAAAGTTCCAATTATTCTAGTTACAGCAACTCGAGAGCAGGGCGACCTCATCAATGCTATTAATTTAAATGTAACAAATTTTATTGAGAAGCCAATTCGATATGAAAATATCTTAACTGCTGTCGAAAACTCAATTCAAAGAGTAATTGTTGAAAATCTTATTCAAAAAACAAGAGAACAAGAATTAGAACTTCTAAAATACAAAAATGCCTACTCAAATTTCCAAGAGGGTGAAGCTTTTAAAAAGCAATTAAGCATTATTAAAAATGACATTTTCAAAAGACGAGTAAAAATCGAAGATGACCTTTTTATGATTGTTGAACACTTTTACGAGCCAAAAGATACCCTTTCTGGAGATACTTACTCAATCCACCATTTTGACAATAAGATTTTCTTCTTTATTGTTGATGCAATGGGCAAAGGTGTTTCTGCTTCTGTTTCAACTCTGATTTCCACATCTTTCATTAATTACTATTTTGAGAAAAAGCGAAATGAATTCAGTTTTAAACAGACTCTTGATGACTACTTAAACTTTATTAAACATAGTCTGCTTGAAGATGAAATTGTCTCTGCTCTTTTTGGTGAATTAGACCTAAAAAATCTCTCCCTAAAAGTTGCCAATTTTTCAATGCCTCCTGTTCTTGCAGTTGATAAAAATAGTGAAGTGATAAAATTGGGTTCTGTTTCTCTTCCAATCACTCCTTACAGCGATGATTTTGAAATTTCTGAAATCGATATAAGTGATATTCAAAAATTTATATTTTATAGCGATGGTTTGACTGAAAATATAACTGAAAGTGGTGTTCAATATATTGAATATGTTGCAGAAGATTTGAAAAATTCACATTCAAAAAGTCATTTTATGAAACTCTTCCGAGAAAAAGTTGAGGAGCAAGAAGATGACACAACTCTTCTATACTTTGAGAAACTTGATTTAAGAGAAAATGGTATTAAAACCGTCTCTTATCCTTCAACTCTAAATTCAGTCGATATTGCTCTCGAAGAATTTGGAATGCTTCTTGATGAAAAAAATCTTGGAATAGTTGAAAAGATGCGACTTGAATCTGGATTTACTGAACTTATTATGAATGCACACGAGCATGGGAATCTTGGAATTCTATCACCTCAAAAGCAAAAATTAATGGAGGACGGTGAATATACAGACTATCTTTTAAAGGCTGAAAAAGAGAACCCAGACAAGAAAATTTTGATACAATACTATTCATTCAACGGATATATTGTTCTTAATATTACTGATGAGGGAGAAGGATTCGATACCAACATTTTGAAAGATTTGCTTAAAAAAGATCACAAAAGATTTCATGGTAGAGGTATTATGATGAGTAACAACGATTTCGACTTTGTTGTTTATAACGATATTGGGAACAGTGTTCTGTTCGGCAAAAAAATAAATTAAATGAGGTAAATATTCTATGAGAATTTCAAGAGAAGAGAGTTTAATTACTATCGAAGGTAATATTAAAAGTGTTTCTGACTACACAGAAATTCAAGGAAACCTGCATTCAACAACAAATGAAGGTCATAAAACAGTAACAATCAAAATTCTTGATTCAATTTCAATTACATCTTCTGTTATTGGGATTTTCCTAAAAGTTATCAAAAAAGATGGTATCGCACTTACTGTTGAAGTTGGAAACAAACATCTTTATGATCTTTTAAACGAACTTAATCTTCTTGCTGTCTTCAATGTTAGACAAATCTAAGTAACTCACTTTTAACTCATGGCTGCTGACGATCAAGAAAAGACGGAAGAGCCTACCCCCAAAAAAATCGAAGATGCCCGAAAAGAGGGAAATGTTCCAAAGAGTCAAGATATTTCAGGACTTTTTACACTTTTCGTAGCATCTTTAACACTTCTCGCACTAATTGGAATTTTTCGGGATGATTTTTTTCAATTCTTTCAACATATTTTTCTCCTAAATCATGAAGATATAAATCGAGAAAATATTCTACAAATTGCATTTGAAACATTTAAAGTTTTTCTTTTAACCGCGGTAATTTTTGCCGTGCCTGTTGCAATTGCGGGTGTTCTTGGAGCGGTGGCACAATTCGGATTTATTTTCACTACAAAACCTCTAATTCCAGATCTAAAAAAGCTTGATCCGATAAAAGGTTTGGGAAATCTTTTTTCACTAAAAAAAGCGATCGAGGGTTTAAAAATCACCCTAAAATCGATGGTAACTCTTGCGGTAGGATTTTGGCTTTTTTTTCAATTCATTCAGGAATTACCGACAGTTTCACTTTTTCCACTTTTTCAACAAATGGGCTGGTTGGCGGAGAAAGTTGTAATTATCGCTTTTACAATGATTTTTGTTACATTTGTTTTTGCAATTGCAGATTTACTAATTGTGCGAAAACAGTATTTTGACAAGTTGAAAATGAGCAAACAGGAAGTTAAAGACGAATATAAAAATCTTGAGGGAGACCCGATGATTAAGCAAAAGATTCGTCAAATCCAAATGGAGATGTCGCAAAAACGGATGATGTCAGATATTCCAACTGCCGATGTTGTTGTAACAAATCCAACGCACTACTCTATTGCTTTGCGATATGACAAAAGCAAAGATCATGTTCCGCGAGTTGTTGCAAAAGGTGTTGATCATTTAGCATTTAAAATTCGGGAAGTTGCAAACAAACACAATATTCGGATTGTTGAAAATGTAGCTCTTGCTCGTGGTTTGTATAAAGTTGTCGAAGTCGATGAATTTATTCCAGATGAATTTTTCCAAACAGTTGCCGAGCTACTTGCTTATGTTTATCGTGAAGACAAAAAAAATAGGAATTAAATGGAAAAATATAATAGAAATATTCTACTTTTTGGTGATGAAAATTTTCAGAAACTTTCAAAAAAACAAGTTGTTATTTTTGGAGTTGGTGGAGTTGGTAGTTTTGCACTTGATTGTCTTTACCGAACTGGTATTACAAAAATCACAATTGTAGATTTTGATACTTATGATGAAAGTAATCGAAACCGTCAATTGTGGAGTGATAATGCAATTGGACAAAAAAAAGTCGAAACTCTCAAAAAAATATATCCAGAAATCCAAATTATTGATACGAAAATTTCACCTGAATGGGTAGAAGATTTTGACTTCTCAAACTTTGATTTGGTTTTAGATGCGATTGATGATATTCCGTCAAAAGTGGCAATTGCAAAAAAAGTTTCTGAAAAACTGATAAGCTCGACTGGTTCAGCAAATCAAATTGATCCGACAAAAATAAGAGTGATTTCCATTTGGAAAACTGAACACGATCCACTTGCAAAAAAATTCAGAAATGAGTTGCGGAAAAGTGGATTTAGAGGCGACTTTAAAGCAATTTGGAGTGGAGCAGAAAGAGTTGGAGAAAGAAGCGGAACTTTTGTCGGAGTTACCGCATCTTTTGGATTAAATCTCTGCTCTGCTGGAGTTCAGTTTTTACAAAAAATTAAATTTTAAAGAGTTCAACCTTTTCACTCTCAAGATAGAGTAGAAATCCAGTTGCACTTTTTTTATAAACAGTTTCCAAAATATTCACATAATTTTTAACTTGCTTAATCTGTTCATGCTGAAATTTTTTGGAAGATTTAAAATCAAAAACAAGAACCTTATCTTCAAATTCAACAACTAAATCCATAAAAAAGTTTGATTTTTTTAAACGAAAACCTTTTTCGTGATATATTTTTCCGCCAGAAACAAGAATTTGGAACTCTGAATCCTCGATGAGGTTTGAAACTCTTTTTATAATTTCCTGAATATCACTCTCTGAAATTTGCAAACTATTTTTTAAGCTTTGAATTGCTAAATTGAGAGATTCATAATCAAATCTATTCATCATTTCAAGAGTTAAGTGAAGAGCTGAACCAAAAGAGACTTTTTTATAGGCATGAAAAATCTGTTCAGGATCATCATTTTGATCGTCGATTTCCGTGTTGTCTTGGCGACCATATTTTTTCTCTTCAAAAATTGGAAAGTCTAAATCATTTTCAGCGACCTCATCGACAATTTGAGCTTTGTAATTTTCAACAGTTTTTTGGAAATCTCCATAAATTGAAATTTTCAGATCAGAGAAATTTGATTTTTTTGTATTTTTGAGAATTTTGAGACCAGTTTTTGCTCGAGAAAGACCAACATAAAGACGGTTTGTAATATCTTCTGTTTCGACATCAGAAATAACCTCTTTTGCTTTGATGTATCTTTCATTTATTTTATTTAAATCGCTACCAAAATTCCAGAGCAGATCTTTTGCCTCGATTCCATCATAAACATAAAGCGATTTATCGGTGTCTCTACTTTTTTGCGGAGTGTCAATAAAAATTACAAATGGATATTCCAAACCTTTGCTTTTATGAATTGTAATAATATTTACACCCCCGATATTTGTATTTCCACCTTTTCCACTCTCAAACTCATAATTAAAAATAAACTCATCAAAATCTTCGTAACTGTTTAGAGTCTGCACAAATTTTAAAATGTCTTCGTCCTCCGAAAAAATCTCAAAATGTTCAACAATTTTTAAAACTGTAAAAAATAGATTATCTTTTTTGACATCAATTTTTGGAAAAGTTTCTAATTTCTCCTCTGGCGAAATCCCAATAATTGCACTAAAATTTTTCAAATATATAATTTCAGAAGTGTAAAGATATTTCAAATAATTTATAATTGCTTTAACTTTTGCCGACTCAAAAAGTGAAATATTGCTTTCAGGAGAACTATTTATTTCCCGTTTTTCCAATTCAGAACTTATAAAATCAACTTCACTATTTTTCCAGCAAATCACCGCAATATCTTGTGGTGAAATTCCAGAATTTATAAAATTCACGACCTCATCAACGGCATTTTCTAGTGGAGTTTCTGTCTCATTGACAATTACAAAACCACCTTTCTGAGTTTCAAAACCGATTTTTTGAGAAGTTCCAAAAGTCTGATTTAAAAAATTTACAATTTCACTTTTTGAACGGTAGTTGTTTGAAAGAATCTCTTTTTTAAAAACTTCATAGCTATTTTGTAAATGGTCAAAAAGATATGGAAAAGCCCCACGAAATCGATAAAGTGATTGCATTTTATCCCCAACATAAAAGACAGATTTAAAAGAATCTTCCCGCCCTGAAAGAGTCTCTTCAATTAGTGGCTGGAGAATTTTATACTGCAAAATACTTGTATCTTGGAACTCATCAATTAAAATATGCTCAATTTGAGAATCAAGCCGAAAATAGATAAATTGTGTGTCGATATTTTTGTCAAGAATAAGTTTTGTTAAAAAATGATTTGTATCGTCAAATGAAAATTTCTGTTCTCGTTTCAAAAATTTTTCACGAATTTCTGAATATTTTTGGAAAATCAAAATCAGATTTTGAAAAATGAGAATCTCTTTTTGTGCGAAATATTCCGAAATCAACTCTTTCATTTTTTGAAAAGTCTGTTCGAGAATTTCACTTGGTTGTGCTTTTTTAAAAAATGAGAAAGCAGACAAAGAATCTTTTGTTATCCAAGTTTTTCCTGCAAAAAAAAGTTCATCTAAATTTGAAAATTTGAGTGCTTTTTTTCCTGAAGCAGATAGTTTTGGAAACTCTAAAAGATTTTGTGCGATGAGGTCAGCGAGTTGTAAAATTGACTTCTCATATTCTCTATAATTTATATCAATTTTTGTTTGAGAAACTTGCTCTATTTTTCGCCAAATCTCAATTTCAGTTCTATATATTTTAAAAAGTTGCTGAAGGATTTTCTCAATTTTCATACTTTTGTCAAGTTTCTCAATTTCTAAAATTGCTCGAATTTCAGAATCACCTAAATTTCTTAAAAAAAATTCATTGAACTTATCTTCGTTTATATTTTCAACAACTTTAAAATTTGGCAAAATCTCAAAATAGTGAGAGAATCGCTTTAAAATTGAGTTTGAAAAACTGTCAATTGTTGAAATCTTTATTTCAGAATTTAGTAATTTTCGGAGAATCTCTTTTGATTTCTCTTCAATATTTTCAATATTTAAATCATTTTTAATTTTTTGGATTTCGCCACTCTCTATATTTTGCAAAGATGAAATCACTCTGTCATACATCTCTTTTGTGGCTTTTTTTGTAAAAGTGAGTGCAAAAATTCGTTCTGGTTTTACTCCTAAAAAAAGGAGCGACAAATATCGAGAAACAAGAGAAAAAGTTTTTCCACTCCCTGCATTTGCCTCTAAAACTAAATATTTATTCATCAAAAATCTCTTTTTTGCATTTTAGCAAAAGTTGAAAATTTAACTATTCTGTTAAAATTCTATTATAAGAATTTTTCTACATTTACTTAGGATATATAATGAAATTTGATGAAATTAAAGAGCTAATAAAAATTTTTGATGATAGTGGAATCACAGAAATTGACATTAAAGAGGGTGATTTTGAAATCCTTTTGAAAAAAGGCGGAAGTAATACAGCTGTTACAGAACAAGTTGTTGAGCAAGTCGCTGTTCCACAAATCCCGCAACCAACAGCACCAAAACAGGTTGAACATAAAAGTGCGGTAACTATGAATTCTCCGATGGTTGGAACTTTCTACTCTGCACCAGCTCCAAATGCACAACCATTTGTAAAAGCGGGAGACAAAGTTTCAAAAGGTCAAACAATTGCAATTTTAGAAGCAATGAAAATTATGAACGAATGGGAATCAGATTTTGATTGTAAAATCGTAAAAGTTCTTGTTGAAGATGGACAGCCTGTTGAGTATGGTTCTCCAATCTTTGAAGTTGAAAGAATTTGATGAAAAAAGAGTTAAAAAGAATTCTTATAGCAAATCGGGGTGAAATTGTTACTCGAGCTATCAGAACAATTAAGGAGATGGGGAAAGAGGCAATTGTTGTCTATTCCACAGCGGACAAAGAGGCATCGTATGTCAAAATGGCAGATATGGCAATTTGTATCGGTTCAGAAAAGAGTGCGGATAGCTATTTAAATATTCCTGCAATTATTTCGGCTGCTGAAATTACGGAAGCTGATGCAATTTTCCCTGGATACGGGTTTTTAAGCGAAAACCAATCTTTTGCGGAAATTTGCACACATCACGATATTAAATTTATTGGTCCAAAACCTGAAACAATGGTAATGATGAGCGATAAAAGTAAAGCAAAAGATGTGATGAAAGAGGCTGGAGTTCCTGTTGTTCAAGGTTCTGAAGGTGCTTTAAAAGGTGTTTCTGATGCTAAAAAAACAGCAAAAGAGATTGGATATCCTGTAATTGTAAAAGCTTCTGCTGGTGGTGGTGGTCGTGGAATGCGAGTTGTTGAGCGGGAATCCGATATGGAAAAACTATTTCTATCGGCTGAAAGTGAGGCACTGAATGCATTTGGTGATGGCACAATTTACATGGAAAAATATATCAAAAATCCGCGACACATTGAAGTTCAAGTTGTAGCAGATTCTCACGGAAATGTTTTACATGTTGGTGAAAGAGATTGTTCGCTACAAAGACGACACCAAAAACTTATTGAAGAGACTCCTGCGATGATTTTGAACGATGAGGTCAGAAAAAGACTTCACGAGTCGGCAGTTCGTGCAACTAGATATATAAAATATGAGGGTGCTGGAACTTTTGAGTATCTTGTTGATGCGGACTTGAATTTCTATTTCATGGAGATGAATACTCGGTTACAAGTTGAGCATACTGTTAGTGAAATGGTTAGTGATTTGGACCTCATCGAGCAAATGATACGAGTTGCTGAAGGTGAAACACTCCCAAAACAGAGTGAAATCGAATTAAAAGGTCATTCAATCGAGTGCCGAATTACTGCGGAAGATCCAAAAAATTTCATGCCTTCTCCAGGTCGAATTCAAAAATGGATTGCTCCAGGTGGAAAAGATGTCCGAATTGATACTCATGTTCATTGTGATTATGTTGTTCCTCCTCACTACGATTCAATGATTGGAAAACTTATCGTTTATGCAAAAGACCGAAACAGTGCAATTGCAAAAATGAAACGGGCTTTAAGCGAATTCCAAGTTGCGGGAATTAAAACAACAATTGATTTTCACAGCGAAATGATGAATAATGAAGATTTTATAAACAATAATTTCGATACAAAATATCTTGAAAAAAAGATGTAAAAAATTCCCCTTTTTGGGGAGAAAGACTATTTCAACTTCTCTATTTCTGTATAGACTTTTTCAATAATCCAATCTGGAGTTGAAGCTCCTGCCGTAATTCCGCACAACTTTTTATTTTTAAACCAACTCTCTTCTAACTCTTTTTCAGATTCAATATGAAAACATGTTTGGCACTCTTCCCGACAAATTGCTACAAGCTGTTTTGTGTTTGAAGAGTTTTTTCCACCAATAATTATCATAATATCTGCTTTTTGAGAAAGCTCTTTTGCAGAAATCTGATTTTCAAAAGTCGCATTGCAAATCGTGTTAAAAACTCGGACTTCTTTCACTCTCCCAATTAAATAAGAAGCTATATTTAGGAAGCTTGAAAATTTTCTAGTTGTTTGAGCAACAAGTGCAATTTTGTTAGACAACTCAATATTTTCCAACTCTTTGCAACTTAAAATGACATGAGTTTTGCTATCAGAATAGCTCATAACTCCCTTTATTTCAGGGTGAGAAGAGTCTCCAAAAATCACAATCTCATATCCATTTCTACTCATATCTCGAACAATCTCTTGCGGTTTTGTTACAAAAGGACAAGTCGCATCAACATATTCAATTTCATTATCTTTCAGATATTGTAAATTATTTTTTTCAATTCCATGAGTTCTGATTATAAGTTTATCGCCGGTCGAAAAATTTTTTATATTCTCTTTTAAACCAACATTAAAGCTTTTTTTAAGTCGCTCGATTTCCAAATTATTATGAATAAGTGGGCCAAAAGTGTAGGAGTTTTGATACTCCTCTGCAATTTTTATTGCTCGTTTAACACCAAAGCAGAAACCGTGTTGTTTTGCCAATTCTATTTTCAATTTACCAAACCTCTATGTCGCTATTTTGTTTGTAAAGTTCGTCTTTCTGTTTTTTTATATAAAAAGCAGATGGCAAATCATAAATATTAAATCTTTGAATAATTTTCAACATATTGTTTGTTCCACTTCGTAACTGTTTTGTGCCATTTTTTTCACTAAAAATATCCACTTTTTGATAATAATCAACAAGAAGAACAGGAACTTCGCTTTTTATGCCTCTTATAAATTTTAATTTGGAATTATCTTTTGAGTTGTAAAAAATTATAAGGTATTCGTCTTCGGTTGGTTTGAAGGAGTCTCGTTTTTCAAAAAATTGCCATTCTGAAAAATTTATAAAGTTGTATTGTGCAAAAGTGTAGTTGTAGTAAGCAAATGATGCCGCAATCATTGCAGCACCAAAAAAGGAGGCAAATAGCCTACCAATCACGGATTTTGTCCTACGAGTTTAAAACAGCTTCTAATTTAGAACTGAAAACTTGTTTAGGAACAGCACCAATAATTTGATCTACTGCTTGACCATCTTTGAAAATGATAAGAGTTGGGATAGATCGGATTCCAAATTGGATAGCTGTTTGTTGCTCTTCGTCAGTATTTACTTTAGCAATTTTTGCTTTTCCGTCATACTCTTCAGCAAGTTCTTCAATGATTGGAGCGATCATTCTACAAGGTCCACACCAAGGAGCCCAGAAATCTACAAGAGTAACACCCTCTGCAATTGTAGAAGTAAAAGTTGCATCAGTTAATGCTAAAGGTTTTGCCATTACAAATCCTATAATAAATTTTGTAGCCGATTATACCAAACTTTCTTGAAACTATTTTTTAAAATTAAATTTTTTCCATCACCTTAAGTTCTAGTAAAATTTCACTTAGCGATGAGGTCTCGAAAAGAGAATTCTAAAATATTTAGATAGATTTTTCCATCTTTTTTTAAAATTCTATTATCATTACTCTCCTCTAAATCTCTAAGAATTCGACTCCTCTCTTTTTTTGTAAAACCATTGGAAATTAGGTATTGGTTTGCTTCAATTGGTAGATTTTTATCTTCAAATTTATCGATTTTTTTAAGAACTCTTTTTGTAAGTTCTCTATTTTCCTCTTTTAATTTGCTGTTTTCCTCAAGAAGATTTTTAAAAAGTTTTGTGTAATTCTCTAGTTCTGCAACTCGTTTTTTTAAAAAGAGAACCTCATCACTCTCTGCTGGAGTAAAAAGCTCTAATTTTTCTGGAATTTTTTCAATTTCAGAAACGACAAACTTTCTACCTCCATGAATTTCAGATTTGAGTTCGCCGTTTCTAATTTTTTTATAGATTGTTGCAGTGCTACAACCGCTCTGTTCAGCAAAATCCTTGACAGATAAAATATCTTTCAACTTTATCCTTACAAATATGAACTTTGAATTGTCTCAATTGTCTCTTGTAATTTTTTATCTTTTGTTGGCTCTCCAATTGCGGAAAATTTCCACTCACCATTTTTTTTGTAGAGTTTTCCCATAATCATTGAGACAAACCCCGCAAATTTTGGATCATTCGCAATATCAAAAGATGCAATTATGTTTGTTGGACTTTTAAAACTCCCTTCAAAAATTCGTATTCTTGCAAAAGGAATTGTTGCAAAATCTTGTCCCTTAAATGAGTTTAAAACAAAAACAATTTGAGAAACTGAACTGTTTAATCTGCTTAAATCAACTCCAATAATCTCATTGTCAATTCCATCATCACCATCAGTATCACCTGTTAAATCATCACCGCTGTGCTGAATTGAACCATCTTTTGATTTTAAATTTCCAAAATATATAACATCAAGACGATTTCCATTTTCATCAAATGTAGCACAACTCCCGTCTAAATCAACACTCACTTTTCCAGTTCCAAAAAGTGTCTTTTTCTCAATCGCCCCCCAATTTAAACCAAGAAATATTGACGAAAGCGGTTTCCCACTCTCTTTTTCTAAGCTTATTTTTTGACCTTTCACAAGACTGATTGCCATATAAAATCCTTTTTTAATATTTCCTTCATTCTAGCAAATTAAAATTACAACAAATATTTTATTTTTTCCTTCTGAATTTAATTTAGCTTGTTTGGAAAAGTCCGAACACAAAGAATTACAAAAAGAGAACTTCGATTTTCCATTTGATTTGTGGGAAAGTTTCAGAAACATCAACTCCAAACTTTTGACCTTTTTCAGTCAATTTCCAAACTCCATCAGTTTTCATTTGCAAACCTTTTTCTTTAAAATTTTGATTCATTTCAACTGGTGAAATTCCCAAAAATTTTCCGAGTTCCGTTGGTAGAAAAAGCAAATTGTCAAAATTGATTTTCAAAGTTTCCAAAATTGAAATTCCATTTTGAGTTTTCACTAAATTATCAAGTTGGATTTTCTCAAAAACATTTTTTGAGTTGAGAGTTTCTAAAACTTTTTCACCAAAATTGAGAGTTTTTTGAATTTCTTCAAAGTCAAGTTTTTCAGTTTTTTGTAGAGAATATGAACCAGTTTTACGAATTTGTGGAAGAACTTCTCTAGTTATCCATTTTTTAAAACTTTTTGCTGTTGGTAATTTTGAGCCAAGAATAGAACTGTAAAGACCAGATTCATTAATCAGAATGATAGAGCCTTGATTTCCAAAAAATCCTTCTGGAATAGACGATCGCCTATCACGGGCGACCGTTTTTTTCTCGTCATCGTCAAGTCTTCTAAGCATTTTACTTGTTTCGCTGTAATTTAGTCATTTTGAATCTACTTTGGATTTAATTTTGGAAGAGAAGATTTTTAGCCGAATTTCTCTTTTTGGCTAAATTATAGGGAAATTATAATAAATAGTCAAGTATATTGTTTTTGATGATATAATTTATCAACTGCTTCTTTTAAAATTAGTAATTCTGGTATTTCTTTTAATAATTTCATAAAATTAAATCCCCAATTTGGTATTGGTGTTTTTTCACTTGACCAATCATAAACTGTTTGTTTTGAGACTCCGATTTTTTCAGCAAGTTCTTTTTGAGTGATTCCAAGTTCTCGACAAGTCTTTTTAACTAAATTTTCTTCACTTTTTGCCTCTTTTTTTTCCAATCAAAACCCCTTTGCAATTTAAGATATTTTATCAACTTTTTGGACTTGACAAATCTTTTTTTTTTTACAATTAGGTAGCTAAATTTTTTAGCAATTCTTCAAAAAAGGATTTTTATGGCTTGGTCTTGTCCAAATTGTGGATTAAATGTAGCAGGTAATCCAAACGAAACTTGGTGCTGGAAATGTGGCTATGATCCAATAAGCAAAAGTACAGTAAGGTCTTGTCAATGTGGAGACCTAGTTATAACAGAAAGAGAAGAAGTTCGGACAATAAATCCAAGAAGTGATATAAGGTGTAGTGAATGTGCTGGTGAGCCGTTAGATGAAATGGATATGATTGATGCAATTGCAAATGGAACTTATGGTGGAGATTGGGACGATATTCCAGGTTTTAAATAAAAAGCAAATTTACAACAAAATAATTGTTCGGATTCTTTCCGAACACAATTCATTCTAAAATTTCATCAAACAACTCTTTAACTTTTTTTATTTCAAAATTTTCTAGTTTTGCAACTTTTTTAACAAGTCGAGAGTTGTCAATTGCCCGAATTTGTGCCACCAAAATATCAGAATTTTGTAAAAGTTTTTCTCTTTTTGAAACACGAAATCGTAAAGGCCCAGCATTGTCGATAAGTGAAGTTGTCAAAGGCAAAATGATAGTTGTCGGATATTCACTAGAATTCAAATCATCGTTTTGAAAAATTATAACTGGTCGAGTTTTCCCAACTTCATTTGCTCTTTTGACTGGATTAAGATTTGCTAACCAAATTTCACCTTTAAATGCCGTCATTGAGACTATTTTCCATTTTTTGATTCTCTTTTAAGTCAGCTTGTAAAGTTTTTTGAATTGCATTTTGCAAACGACTTTTTTTGCTATTTTCAATATTTTGTGCATAAAATCTAATGGCTTCTCTGATAATTTCACTTTTCTGTTTGTTCATTTTTGAAACTAAATTATCAAGAGTTTCTGAAAGCTGATTATCTAATCGGACAGTTGCCACCATTTGAATTCCTGTAATTTTGTAATACAGTATTTTATCATGTTTGGAAAAAGTCCAAACACAAAAGAATTACAAAAAGAGAACCTCAATTTTCCATTTGATTTGTGGGAAAGTTTCAGAAACATCAACTCCAAACTTTTGACCTTTTTCAGTCAATTTCCAAACTCCATCAGTTTTAATTTGCAAACCTTTTTCTTTAAAATTTTGATTCATTTCCATTGGAGAAATTCCCAAAAATTTTCCGAGTTCCGTTGGTAGAAAAAGCAAATTATCAAAATTGATTTTCAAAGTTTCCAAAATTGAAATTCCGTTTTGAGTTTTCACCAAATTGTCAAGTTTGATTTTTTCAAAAACATTTTTTGATTTGAGAGTTTCTAAAACTTTTTCACCAAAATTGAGAGTTTTTTGAATTTCTTCAAAGTCAAGTTTTTCAGTTTTTTGTAGAGAATATGAACCAGTTTTACGAATTTCTGGAAGAACTTCACGACTTATCCATCTTTGAAAAGGCTTAGCTACTGATTTTCGACTTCTCATAATCAAGGCATAAAGACCTGATTCAGAAACAATAGTTAGTTCTTGCTCACCTCCAGAGGTAGTCATTTTAAATGACCCCCTTTCGTCTTCTTCTAAATCTACAAGAAATTGTCTATTGTTTTTAATTTCTAAAACAACAGATATATCTTTTGCAACAAACCAAGGTTCGCCATTAATTAATACGGTTCTAATTTTTACATTTTGGAAACTGAATGGTAGAATTTCATTCATAAAATTTCTTTAAGTTTTATTTCGATGGAGGGTTTTAGTGGATCACTCCGTCGATTTTGTATTATACAATACTTTCAGTTAATGTATCTAGTTTTTTCTTAAATTTAATTATCTCAAAGTTTATATTTTTTAAATTTTTATTTTCTACGAGTGTTTTAAATAGAAGTTCAATATTTTTTGGAATTTGATTTTCACCTCTACTCCACCGACTAATTGAAACAGGAGCAACTCCAATTTGTTCAGCAAGTTCTTTTTGAGTGATTCCAAGTTCTCGACAAGTCTTTTTAACTAAATTTTCTTCACTTTTTGCCTCTTTTTTTTCCAATCAAAACCCCTTTGCAATTTAAGATATTTTATCAAAAAAGAAGAGTTCCCCTTTCGGGGAAAATTATTACAAAAAGAGAGCTTCGATTTTCCATTTGATTTGTGGGAAAGTTTCAGAAACATCAACTCCAAATTTTTTGCCTTTTTCAGTCAATTTCCAAACTCCATCAGTTTTTATTTGCAAACCTTTTTCCCTCAAGTTTTGATTCATTTCAATTGGTGAAATTCCCAAAAATTTTCCGAGTTCCGTTGGTAGAAAAAGCAAATTGTCAAAATTGATTTTCAAAGTTTCCAAAATTGAAATTCCATTTTGAGTTTTCACCAAGTTATCAAGTTGGATTTTTTCAAAAACATTTTTTGAATTGAGAGTTTCTAAAACTTTTTCACCAAAATTGAGAGTTTTTTGAATTTCTTCAAAGTCAAGTTTTTCAGTTTTTTGTAGAGAATATGAACCAGTTTTACGAATTTGTGGAAGAACTTCTTCCATGATCCACTTTTCAATTTTTTCAGCTTCTGGAAGTCTTGATTTAATAATCAATCGCCAAACATCAGACTCTGGAATTAGTTTAATTAACCTTGCTTTTGAGCTAAAATTTGCATTCGGTATTTTACCGATCTCAAAATCAACTGCTCGTTTGCAATGTTGAGAAACTGCATCGGCTGGTCGCTTATAGCTTAAAAGTTCAGCTATATCTTTTGCCACAAAGTGTTCTATTCCATTAATTACAATAACTCTAATTTCTGAAGAGTTGAAAGAAAAAGTATTTATTTGTGGGGAAGTTGATATAATTTTATCATTCATTTAAGTTTGCCTTAATTGATTTTGTTGGTTAAGAGTGCCTTTCTTTTCCAACACCATAATTTTAATGTATAATGTAATAGCATTGTCAAGTGCTAAAAATATTCTATATTTACATCTTGTATTTTTTTTTCAATATCTTTGAGGTTTTTTTCATAAATTAAACCTATTAAAGCTCTTTTATGAACTTCTTCCATTCTTCCACGAACCCAATTTGTAACAGTATGTGGTGTAACACCAAAAATTTCAGCAAGTTCTTTTTGAGTGATTCCAAGTTCTCGACAAGTCTTTTTAACTAAATTTTCTTCACTTTTTGCCTCTTTTTTTTCCAACCAAAACCCCTTTGTAATTTAAGATATTTTATCAACTTTTCGGACTTGACAAATCATTTTTTTTTTTTATAATTAGGTAGCTAAATTTTTTAGCAATTTTTCAAAGTACAAGGTTTTATTATGTCAAAAGATGGAAAAACTTCTCCAGCAAATAATAGTGCAAATCAACAAAATGCAAACAAAGGCACAAGTGGAACAAATAAAGCATATTCACAAACTGAAGGCAATCGTGGAAAACAGATGAATCCAAATCAAAAAGATAAATAACTCTCTTTAAAAAATGCTCGGACTCTTTCCGAGCAAAACAAAAATCTGATAAATTCTGGTGTCATTGTCGGACTTGTTCCGACAATCTTCTCAAAACGGTGAAGATTCCCGTGTCAAGCACGGGAATGACAAATTAAATTTATGCTTGTGGTTGTGTAGAAGATTTCTCTTTTGCTTTTATGATAAAGTCGTTTTGACTCTTTCGGTCTCCTGCAAACATTTGATGAGTTCCTCCAGAAAGTTTTATCGCTTTTTTCGGTTTTGTTGGGCAAACATCTTCACAAAGTCCGCAGAAAATACAAATCGAAAGTGAAACTTCAGGAATTTTCGCAGGTTTCTTTTCTCCCGTTTTCACCATTTCAATAGCTTCGACTGGGCAAATTTTTCCACATGACGAACAGCCTGTGCAAATTTCACGATCGATTTCATGTTGTCCTCGAAATCTTTCAGAGTTGTGAGCTAGTTCGCTTCTTGCATCAATTTCAGCTTTTGGTTTTCCAATTGAATTTGCAACAGAAGTTAGATTTCTAAGAATTTGTAAAATCATTGAACACCTCCTAAAAAGTATATTTTTGCAAAAATGACAAATGCCAAATTCATGAAAGAGATCGGAAGAAGATATGACCATGAAAAATTAAGCATTTGTGAGACTCGAAGTCGTGGAGTTGTCGCACGAATTAAGAGCATGAACATTGCCATAATTAGAAGTTTGAGAAGCAGACACCAAAAACTATCAAAGAAAAATCCTTTTGTACCTCCAAAGAATAGTACGGAAGCCATCGCAAAGACGATCAGAAATTCAGCAAACTCGGCAAGTTTCAAAAGAAAATAGTTTGTTCCACTATATTCTGTGTAAAAACCATAGACAACTTCCTGTTCAGCATCGGGAATATTGAAAGGTGGCTGTTCCAAAACTCCGAGAACTGAAATGAAAAATAGCACAAACGACGGTAAAAGAATTAAAGCACTTATTACATTTGTTTGTTCCACAATTTCACTCAAATTCATAGTTCCAAAAAGCAGAGCTGGAGCAAGAGCTGAAAGGAAAAACGGAGTCTCCATTGAGATTGTTTGAGTTAAAATCCGAATTCCACCAAGAATAGAGTATTTGTTATTTGAACCAAAACCAGTCAAAAATAGTAAAAACGGCTCAATTCCAACAAAAACAATTAGAGCTAAAACACCAAATTCAGTTGAAACAAGTTCTGTTCCAACTCCATTCCACGGAATAAATGCGACTGGAGTAATTGCAATTACAGGTGCTAGAATTGGGATACTTGAAAAGAGAAGTGGATCGATTCCTTTCGGTGTGATACTCTCTTTCGTTAGTAGTTTTGAAAAGTCGTAAAATGTTTGCATTGTTCCCATTGGTCCATTGTAGTATGGACCAACTCTTTTATGAATAAGTGCTAAAAACTTTCTAAAAAACCAAAATACAAAAACTGCCCAAACTAAAACGAACAGAACCCCAGGGAAAACTAAAGCCCCGAAAAGTGTCTCCATCATCTGTCTAAATCTCCTTGACAAATATACATACTTCCAAAAACAATCGGAATATCTGAAATTGTATTTCCCTCTAAAAGTTTTTCAACCATCATTGTATGAGTGAAACTTGGAGCTTTTATTTTGAGTCGGTAAGGATTTTTTCCTTTCTCTTCAGTAACAAGATGCATCATCAATTCGCCTCTTGCCCATTCAACTCGACTAATTGCTTCACCTTTTGGTAGTTTTTTTGGAACTTTCACCATGTGGTCTTTTTCTAAATTGTAAGTTCCGTCTTCAGCACCTTTTTTGATATTTTCGATTGCCTGTTTGAGAATTTTCATACTTTCATCAAGTTCATCAAAAATCACTTCAAAACGACTTCGTGCCGAACCTTCGTCCCGAGTTACAACATCAAATTCCATTTTGTCATATCCAGCATACGGTTCATCTTTCCGAATATCAGTTTTGACTCCAGAAGCCCGAGCCACAACACCAGAAAGTGAAAACTCATGCACCTCATCGTATTTAACAATTCCGACTGTCGAAGCTCTTTTTTGCATTGTTGGGTTTTTTACAAAGATTCCTCTAAATTGGTCTCTTTTTCCCTCATAATATGAGATTGCTTTCTCAAGAGTCTCTAAAGTTTCAAGTTTCAAAGGAAATCTAACTCCACCTGCTTCTACTGAAGCTGTCGCAATTCTTGCCCCACTGTAATCTTCAAGAAAATCTAAAAATCCTTCTCGTGTGTCCATTGCCCACATCTGTAAAGTGTGAAGTCCCATCGTTCCAAAAAAGCCACCAATTCCCATAAAGTGAGATGAGATTCGACCAACTTCACCTAAAACGACTCTCATCATTTCAGCAAGTGGAGTGATTTTGACTCCTGCAATTTCTTCAAGAGCTTGAGCATAACAGATCATTGGATTTGTATTGTCCATGAAACAGATTCTTTCAACAACTGTTATACAGCCGATGAAATCTTTCTTTTCAGCAAGACTCTCAAGACCTCGCCAAACAAAACCGATGTCAGCTCGAACTTTTAAAATATCCTCACCATCAACATCAACTCGTAATCGGAGAGGCCCACTTGCTGGGTGAGTTGGACCCCAATTCAAAGTCGTTACAGAACCATCATTTTCAGAAAATTCGTTTTCAAAATTTTCGTAGATTTCATTGATTTTTGAATTTATCTCTTTCTCATGTGCGACGGTGTCAAAATCTTTTCGATAAGGACCTTTTCCGTAAAAATCGCTAGAAATAATAATCGGTTGCAAATCGGGATGTCCGACAAAATCAATTGCATAATTTGAGAAAGTTTCCCGTTCGTGCCAATCCGCACCACCAAAAATTGGAGTAATGGAATCAACTTTTGCATCATCTCGCGGAATATCCATTTTCACCCACAAATTCTTATTGCCGATGAGGTCGGTAAAAAAGTAGTTCATCTCAAATTTATTTTCCGCAATAAAATCTGTTGCCGAAATTGTGATAACTGTTTTGTATCCAAACTTCTTGATTTTTTCCGCCGTATGTTTCAAAGTCGATGGATCAGCAATTCGTCCCTTGAGCCAATTTTTTTTGTAATCTCGTAAATCGTGTATAACTGTGCTTAAACTCAAAATTTCATCTCCTTCCAAAGTCCGCCTTTACTTGCTTCACTCGGTTCTCCACTTTTAATCTTCTTTTTCAGATCTTCCAACCCTGAAATAATTGCTTCTGGTCTTGGCGGACAACCTGCAATAAAAACATCTGCGGGAAGAATCTCTGTTACATTTTTGATAACTGTCATAGATTCGTTGTAAGGTCCTCCGTCATAAGCACAAGCTCCGAGTGCCACAACATAACTAGGTTCAGGCATTTGTGCATAAGTTCGTAAAAGAACAGGCAAAATCTTTTTTGATACAAGTCCTGTGATAAACATCACATCTGCTTGTCTTGGTGTTGGAGTCGGCAAATATCCGTATCTCTCCCAATCGTATCTTGGTCCCATTGCTGCTGCCATTTCCAGCGAACAGCATCCGCTACAAAAATGCACCATCCACGGCGATTCACTTCGAGCATAGTCGAAAAAGTCTAAAATCTTAATCATTTGCTTCCTTTGTTATATTCTTTCATTGCGATAGAAATTGAAATCCCCAAAATTAGAGAAAAAATTGCTAAATATGTTAGCGATTCTACACTTTCATCAAAAAGTAAAACTGAGAAAAAAAGCCCTGCTGTATCAACTGCGATAAAGAAAATTGCAAAAACAAAATAGCTAAAGTTAATTTTTTGAGGAGTTTCACTGCTTGGCGGGAGTCCGCATTCAAAATGATCCGTTTTTACTCGGTTCGGGCGATATGGTGCAACTGAAACACCAAGAAAATAGAGAAGAACAATTCCAACAAATGTCAGAAACATAAATATTAATAGAGTTTCCAAAATAACCTCCAATTTTTTTTATTATATATTCTATCCTTTACAATAGAATTAATAGTAATTTTTTTTTTAAGAAAGAGTTATCCCGTCGATTTTAATATCAAAGGAGCGGAATGGTTACAGAAATAACTGAAGAGTATTGTGATTTTTTAAAAGTCAGAAAAGAGTATGGTTTTTTCAAAAGTTTAAATGATTTTGAAGTTTTAAATTTTTTTGACAAGATCAATATTAGTAATTGAATTTTTTAAAAATAAGAAAGAAATTTAATATATTTCAGGGTTTGACTGATGAAGAGGCACTTAGTGTTATACAGGATATAAAAATCTCGACTTTTAAATATGGAGATTTTGTATTTTACGAGGGAGATATAACAAAAGACTTTTACTATATTTTAGAGGGTGAAGTTACTATTGTTTTAGATAAATTTCTTGAAATGACAAATATAGAAGAGAGGAGTAAAAAAGAGGAGAGTTTTTTACCTACAAAACTAAAAAGTTCAAATATTTTAGAGAGATTTGTGGAAATCACAACTTTAAAAAAGGGAGATATTTTCGGGGAAATATCTTTTTTAGCAAACGAGCCAAGAAATGCAGGTGTTAGAATTAAAGATAAAAATCCAGTAACACTTTTGAGCTTTCAAATTAAAGAAAATGATGATGCGATTGATAATAAAAATGCACAAATTTCTCTTTACAAAAACATTACAAAACTACTTGTTAGAAAATTAAAAAATACAAATAAAATAGTTGCAGGACTAAAAATAATTTAAGGAAAAGTTTGACGGAAATTTTTAATGTTGAAAATGGCGGGAGACTTGATAAGTTTCTTGCGGAAAAATTAAATGAATCTCGAAGCCAAGTTGAAAAACTAATTGAGAATGGATTCGTAGAAGTTAATAAAAAGCGAATTTCCAAAAGTGGATTTAAAGTTTCAAGTGGCGACGAGGTTGTTGTGGAAATTAGAGAAGCGGAAAAAAGCGAGAGTGAATTTGAGATAGATTTTGATG
>AKKQ01000007.1 GCA_000276965.1 Thiovulum sp. ES
GTTAAATTGTTTAAAAACATCTTCACCTTTTTTATCTGATATATATTTCCATTTTGATTTTATTTCCTTGTAATGAAAAGATAATCTTTTTATCCGTGGTATTTGACTTGTTTTGGAAATATATTCTTTAATAATTTCTTTTGAAATTAGAGATTTTGAGAAAGATTCAGTAAATTTATTTAAGTGAGCTTCTTTATCTCCTGTCGAGCAAGAGACAAAGAAAAAAAGTAGAAAAATTAGTTTGAAATTAATTTCTTACCCTCTTTTGAAAGTTCTTCGAGTTGAGTTAAAAGTGTTTTTGCTTGTTGAGAAATTTTCTCTAATTCAGTGATACTACTTTGGATTTTGATTCGCAAAGAAGCACCAAGAAGAACTTTTTGAAAATCATCACCATAAGAAATTAGTTCTCTTAAGCTTGAAATTGTTTTAGAAGCATTTTTGTATGCAACAGTCCAAGAATCTTTTAACTCATTGTTTTTCTTGATTTCAGTTTCTTTTAATTCAGGATTATTAATTGAGTTTGCAATTTCTTCTAATTTAGCAAAATAAGATTTTGAATCACTTCCAACAACAGAAAAATCTTTTTCTAATATAGAGAACTCTTCTTTTGCTTTTTCCCAGCTAACTTCCCATGATTTAGAAGCCTCTCTAACTTCTGCTTCTTCTTTTTGAAGTTCTTCAGTCAAAAGAGATGTTGCTTCTGAAACTGCCGAAGATACACCCTCTCGTGATTCCTCAAACTCTTGTATTGCTTCTTCTAAATTATCCGCATACTCAACAACATTTAATGTAGTTAAATCATTTGGATGCCTATCAAAAACAAATAATAAAGGCACGATAAGTATAAAAAATATTTAAATTTTAATCGTCAAATAAATGATTTTTTGAAGATTTTAAATAGAAAAGATATTTGCAAGATGTTTTCCCCGAAAGGGGAAAGTGAAGAAAGTAGAATTACTTTTTGTTTGCTTTTTCGATCGCTTCTTCAATAGAACCAACCATGTAGAAAGAGTTTTCTGCCATGTGATCATATTTTCCATCAAGAATTCCCTTGAATCCTGCGATTGTGTCTGAAAGAGAAACATATTTACCTGGAGAACCTGTAAATACTTCAGCAACGAAGAATGGTTGAGAAAGGAATTTCTCAATTTTTCTTGCTCTTTCAACAACAGATTTATCCTCTTCAGAAAGTTCGTCCATACCAAGAATTGCAATAATATCTTGCAAATCTTTGTACTTTTGAAGAACTTGTTGAACTCCTCTAGCAACTCCGTAATGCTCTTCACCAAGAATAGCTGGGTCAAGAAGTCTTGAAGTTGAATCAAGTGGATCAACAGCAGGATAGATACCTTTTTCAGCAATCTTTCTGTTAAGAACTGTTGTTGCATCAAGGTGAGCAAAAACAGAAGCTGGAGCAGGGTCAGTCAAGTCATCTGCAGGAACATAAACAGCCTGAACAGAAGTGATTGAACCATTTTTAGTTGATGTAATTCTCTCTTGTAAAGCACCCATCTCTCTAGCAAGTGTTGGTTGGTATCCAACTGCTGATGGAATTCTTCCAAGAAGTGCAGACATCTCTGAACCAGATTGAGCAAATCGGAAAATGTTATCGATGAACATAAGAACATCAAGACCTTTTTCATCTCTGAAATACTCAGCCATTGTAAGACCCGTAAGTGCAATTCTGTTTCTTGCACCTGGAGGCTCGTTCATTTGACCGTAGCAGAGTGCAACTTTATCAAGAACATTTGAGTCTTTCATCTCATAATAGAGATCATTTCCTTCTCTTGTTCTCTCACCAACACCTGCAAATACAGAATATCCTGAATGCTTGTAAGCAACATTGTGGATAAGCTCCATAATGATAACTGTTTTACCAACACCAGCACCACCGAATAGACCAACTTTACCACCTTTTGCATATGGTGCAAGTAAATCTACAACTTTAATACCAGTCTCAAACATCTCTGTTGAAGTTGATTGATCAACAAGTGCAGGAGCTGGTCTGTGAATTGACCATTTTGGAGTGTCTGCTTTTACAGGCTCACCATCGTCGATAACATCACCGATAACATTGAAAATTCTACCAAGAACGTTTTCACCAACAGGAACTTTAATTGAATCCCCAGTAGCTTTAACTTCTTGACCTCGAACAAGTCCTTCTGTCAAATCCATTGAGATAGTTCGAACACGACCATCACCAACGTGTGCAGCGACTTCTAAAACAAGTCTTTGACTATTTCCATCAACTGTATAATTAACCTCGAGGGCATCATTAATTGCTGGAAGGTAGCCACTAAACTCGACATCTACAACTGGACCAATTACTTGGACAATTTTACCAATCATATTTTCAGCCATTGAAACCTTTCTTATTTCATAGATTCAACACCACTGATAATCTCAATGAGTTCAGTAGTAATTGCTTCTTGTCTTGCTTTATTAAATTGAACTTTTAAGTTCTTAACCATCTCTTTTGCATTGTTAGTTGCAGCATCCATTGCTTGCATTCGAGCCGAATGTTCCGCAGCTAACGAGTCAATTAGAGAATAATACATGTTATATTCAACATACTTTTTAAGAAGTGCTTCAAGAACAAGCTCTTCATTGTATGCCTCAATCTCAAGAGTCGAATCGTCTTTAGATTTTTCAATCTTCTGAACATCAACAGGTAAGAGTTGATTAATTTTCATCTCTTGAGTAATCATGTTTTTGTAACCGTTGTGAATTAGATAAACTTTATCAACTTCACCATTCACAAAACTATCAACAACAGGAGAAATGAAATTTGTAGATTTCTCATAGTCAGGAGCAGAGCTTAGACTAGTTGAAGTATTTTCCATTTCTCGTTTGTTGTATTTGAAGAACTCAACACCCTTTTTTCCAACACCGTGAAGTGTAACTTTTGCACCTTTTGACTCATAATCTCGGATTAGTTTGCTAACCGTTTTAATTGTCGCATGGTTAAAAGCACCACAAAGACCTTTGTCTGCTGTTACAAAAACAACAGCAACATTTTTGACCTCATCGGCTTGTTTGAAATAGAGAGATTCAACACTATCTTCACTTGCAGACTCAAGCGAACCAGCGATTTTTCCGAGAACCTCATTTAGTTTTGTAGCATAAAGACTTGACTTTTTAGCCAACTCTTCCGCACGGCGAAGTTTTGCAGTTGATACCAGTTTCATGGCACGAGTAGTCTTCTGAGTTCCAGAGACACTCTTTATCTTTCTTTGAATATCTTTTAGATTCGCCATACCCTAATTCCTCACTTATGCAGAAAAGCTAACTTTGAACTCTTCAAGTGCCTTTGTTAAAAGCGCTTCAGACTCTTTAGTCAGTTTTTGATCCGCAACAATCTGTTTCGGTAAATCTGGATATTTGCTATTGATGTAAGAGTAAAGTCCATTTTCAAATTCAGAAACTTTATTTGTACTCATTGCATCTAAATAACCTTTATTTCCTGCAAAAATAATAATTACTTGATATTCAGGAGCAACTGGTGAATATGGTGGTTGTTTAAGAACTTCTACCATTCTAGCACCTCTTTCAAGTTGTTTTCTTGAAGACTCATCTAAATCAGAAGCAAATTGTGCAAATGCTTGTAGCTCTCGATATTGAGCAAGGTCTAGTCGAAGTGTTCCCGCAACTTGTTTTGTAGCTTTGATTTGAGCAGCCCCGCCAACTCGAGATACAGAAATACCAACATTAATCGCAGGTCGAACACCAGAGTTAAATAGATCTGTCTCTAAGAAGATTTGTCCATCAGTAATTGAAATAACATTTGTAGGAACATAAGCAGCAACATCTCCCGCTTGAGTCTCAACAATTGGTAATGCAGTTAAAGAACCAGCACCTTTTTCATCACTTAATTTCGCAGCTCTTTCAAGAAGTCTACTGTGAAGATAGAATACATCCCCTGGGAATGCTTCTCGACCTGGAGGTCTTCTAAGAATTAGAGACATTTCTCGGTATGCAACTGAATGTTTAGATAAATCATCATAAATAATAAGACCGTGTTGTCCATTATCTCTGTAATACTCACCCATTGTTACACCTGTATATGGTGCAAGGAATTGAAGAGCAGATGACTCAGAAGCAGAAGCAGATACGATTGTCGTATATTCCATTGCTCCAGCTTCTTCTAATCTTTTTACAATTTGTGCGATTGAAGACTGTTTTTGTCCAATTGCAACATAAATACATTTAACATCTCGACCTTTTTGGTTGATGATTGTATCGATTGCAACAGTTGTTTTACCAGTTTGTCTATCACCAATAATAAGCTCTCTTTGACCTCGACCAATTGGAACAAGTGCATCAATCGCTTTAATACCAGTATGAAGTGGTTCATGAACTGATTTTCTAGCCATGATTCCAGGTGCTTTCTCTTCAACGAATCTCTCTTCCGCTGCTTCAATTTCACCTTTTCCATCGATAGGCTGACCAAGTCCATCAACAACTCTTCCAAGCATGTTTGGACCAACTGGAACTTTAAGAAGTTTTGCTAATCTTTTTACAGATGCACCTTCTCTTAAGTGTGAGCCATCACCAAGAACAACAACCCCAACAGAGTCCTCTTCTAGGTTAAGAGCCATACCTTTTGTACCGTCTTCAAACTCGACCATTTCACCAGCCATAACATTTGAAAGACCATAAACTTTTGCAATATTGTCGGCAAGTGTAACAACTTTACCGATTTCGTTAATATCGACATTTAGTTCAAAGCTAGAGATTCTCTCTTTAATTATTGAACTAACTTCGTCAGCATTAATTTTCGCCACTCGAACTCCTCTCAGAATTTAAATTATATAGCTTTTAAAATATGATTGATCATATCTGTTTTAATTCTATCAGCAGAAACAGAAATCTCAACATGTAACTCATCAATAACAACTTTAATTCCTGAAGTTTTTGAAACCTCCTGAACCAAAGTTATCTGTTTTCCGAGCTTTTTACTCAATCCATTTGCAATTGAAGAAACACTAACATCGTTCAATTTTTTAGACGATAAAAGTTTTCCCTCAAATTTGCCAGTTTCAACAGCAATTAATGAAATTAACTCTTTTGAAATGGCAGGAATTTCTGCAATTCGACCATTTTTAACAAGTAATTTTAAGAAATTTGAGACTCTTTTGTCATCTGTTGATTTTGCAGAATCAAGAAGAATTTTCTCTTTTTCAGAATTTGATGTTAAATTTGATGTTAAAACAGCTCTACCTTTTGCATCTGCTAGAGTATTTGAAATAACTTTTAATAATTCGTTTAAGTCTGTTAAAGATTCGCCTTTAAACTCTTCTTTAATAGCTTTTACATATTTTTTAGCAATGACACTCATTTAAGAGACCTTTTTTACAAGAGCTTTAGATAGAGACTCTTCGTCAAGTCCAATTCCATCTTTCGAAAGTAGTTTTTCAACCTCTTCACGAACAACAGCTTGAACCATTTTTCTCTCTTCAAGTTCTTTCAAATCTTTATTTTGTTTTTCAAGAGTTGAGAGATCATTTTGGAATGCTTTTTCAAGATTCACAACCGCAAGTTCCACCTCATTTTTAGCATCAACAACAATTGTTTCAGCTTGTTTTTTAGCGGAAATTAGTTCAGCTTCAGCTTTCTCTTTTTCTAACTTTGAATCTTCAATTCTCTGCTCGTTCTTTTTAAACTCATTCTCAATTGAGAGAGTTCTATCAGAAAGAAAAGTTTTGATAGGTTCAGCAATTAGATAGTAAAGAATTCCAGCAAAAATAACAAAGTTAAAAGTTCTTTCAACAATGTCAGTCGCATGTTCCTCTCCACCAGAAGCTAAAAGCGAAAAAGTAGTCATTAGAAATAGTGTAATAAATCTAATCATAAGTTCTCCTAAATTGAAGCAAATCTACCCTTAAGAGCTTCTTCAAAAGTTCGAGAGTTTGACATCAATTGCGTTTTGATTCCAGATTTCTCTTTTACGAGAGCTTTTTGGAATGCATCGTAATCTTTTGCCAAAGCATCTTTCTTCTCTTGAAATCTCTTAGAGATAGATTCTTTTGCTTCAGAAATAGTTTTCTCCTTAATGGAGATAGCCTCTGCTCTTGCTTTAGCTAGAGTTTCTTGAGCCTCTTTTCGGAGGGAATCGATCTCTGAACTATTCTGAGAAACAGAATTTCTATCATTCTCTAATCTCGCCTCTCTATCATCCATATATTTAAGCAACGGATCATAAAGATTTTTGGTGAGATATTTGATGAGAAAGACAAAAACAGCAAGAGTAATAACTAGAAGTATAGGGTTTATGTCTAACATCTAAGATTACTCCCTAAGTTTTTCAGGATTATACCAAAACTCTTTTAACAAATAATATATTCTTAGAAATTTAATCTTATCCATATTTTTTACAAATAGTTTAAGATTTTTGAACTCCACAATGTTCGCAATGTGAAAAACCTCGCACTTTATCTTTTCCACAATTTTCACAAATTTCTTTTAAATTTTCTCCACAATATGGACAAAAATTTTTCTCATAAGATATTTTATTTGAACAAGAGACACAACGACCTTTTTTAAAACTCTCAATTCTGGTGAAGTCATTTTTTTCGCGATTTGTTCTTCGTCTCTGTATATACATAAGAAAAAGAAGTGTAAAGAAAACAACAATTCCAATCAAGAAGTAGTATAAAAGAAAAGGAATATCCAATTCATAGAAGAAATTTATTAGTAAATTTATAAGCTCATTTGGAATAAAATTGAGAACGATTTCAAAAACTGTTAGCAAAAATGGAAAGAGTGAAACAATGAAAAGATGTTTTGAAACAACATACTGAATAAAATGTTCTCCACGACGATGACGAATCATAATAAAGTAAAAAATTAAAACAAGCGGAAGAGTAAAAACTAATTCACTTAAATAGATTTTCCATTTATAATTTTCTGTGTCGTTAAGATAATTATTTTCAATAAATTGACCTTTTTCAGAAATATAATTTTTTAATTTTACGACCTCATCGCTATTAAAAAACTCTCTCTCAAAAACAGCTTTTTTAGTTTCAAAATTTTGTAATTTAATTTCTAGTTTTTCTAAACTCTCTTTTATGTTATCTGCTGAAATTCCTCCAAGAATTGATAAGTTTGCTTCCTGATTTGCGATTTTTTCAAGTAGGGCAGAATCGTATTTCTGCTTTGTTGATGAAATTTCACTAGAAACTGCATAAATATGCTGATCTGTTTGAGTAACTTTGTGTTTAATATCTTTTAATTTTTGAGAATTTCCAACACTTTTTGCCAACTCTATAATACTTTGACACTCTGGCGACAACTCATTATCTCCCGTAGAATCTCCGTAATAGCTGTTATACCCATAGTCGTAATATGTGTAGTTGTAGATTGTTGAATCTAAATCAACTTCACCTGTAAATTGCCGACACTCATAGGACCACTCTGTTTCAGGATTCATAATCACTTCTCTCTGAAACTCAAGACCATCAAAAATTGCGATAAGAACAAAAAAATCGAGAATAAGAAGTGTTAGGAGTGAGAATTTTGAGAGTCGCTCTTTTCCATTGTATTTGAAATTTTTAAATACTTTTTGAAACATAAGTTTCCTTTTTTTTGATTGATCCCCGAGAGGGATCGAGAGTTTTAGTATTCCTCTTCAGTTTCGATAAGGTCGGTAATTGTTCCTGTAACTTCTCCAAGAGAACCAAATGCAATCGCAATACCAACAATAATTAGTAGGATACCTGAAACAATTTCAATAACTCGGAAATTTTTCTTGATTTTTCCCATAATTCCCATTGCATAACTTGTAAGCATTGCTGAAAGGAAAAATGGAATTGCTAAACCAAGAGCAAAAAGCGACATTAGTAAAACTGCTCCGCCATCTTGAGTTCCTGACATTGTTAAAATTGAACCAAGAATTGGACCAACACACGGAGTCCATCCAAGAGCAAAAGATAATCCGAGAACAAAAGGAGCGATAAGTTTCATAAAAAGACTTTTTTGCTTATCAGTCGAACCAAAATTTGCTTTTGCTTCAATATTCAAGAAAGATATATTTATTACTTTCATTGTGTGAAGCCCAAAAATAACAATAATTGCACCTGCAACATATGCTACCTCTTGAGATTTTAAGAAGTCTCCAATTGTGTCTTCAACAACAACTCCAAGCAGAACAAAGATAAGAGAGAAACCAAAAATAAATGAGAGAGAAGCCATTGCAATTTGCAACCGTTCCCCAACACTCATTTTCTCTTTCCCGCTAATTTGGTTGTAAGAGAGTCCAGAAATATAAGATAAATATGCTGGAATAAGTGGCAAAACACAAGGGGAGATAAATGTTATAAAACCACCAAGAAAACTTACTAAATAAGGCATTGACTGGAATAGTTCAACAAGTTGTTCTTCCATCTCTTTCTCCTATTCTATAATTTTTGGAACGATAAAAAAGTCATCTTCACGATGAGGTGCATTCTCCAAAATAGTGTTTGAAATTTCTCTATCTTGCACTTTTTCATCTTCTCGTAAAAATGCACTGTTTTCAGCCATGAAAAATTTGTCAGAGAGTTCGTCTGTATTTACAGAGTTGAGATTTTCCATAAAATCGAGAATTCCCGTCAATTCTTTTTCAACTTCTTCCCGTTTTTCCTCTTCAATTTTTAAAAAAGAGAGTTTTTCTAATTTTGTTAAAAGAGTCTCATCAATTTGCATAAAATTACCTTTAAAAAATGTTAAAAGCTATTTTATCGTTTTAAATTAGAAAAGATGATTTAACTCCTTGTTGCTCGCAAAACCTCATCGATAGTTGTTACACCAGAAAAAGCTTTTTCAATTCCAATTTCGAGCATTGTTTTAAAACCGTAATTATCTCTAGCTTTTTGCAATATTTTTGATTTTGATTTTCTAGCACTTATAAGTGATGCAATTTCATCATCAATTTCTAAAACTTCGCAAATCATCTCACGACCTAAATAACCAGTATTTGAACACTTGTTACACCCTTTTCCCCTGTAAAGTCTGCCATTTTTTGGAATTAAATCTAAAATTCGCTCGTTAAAAGAGAGGTTTTCTATCTCAAATTCCATTTTGCAACTTTCACAAATTTTACGAACAAGTCTTTGAGCTTGAACAAGAAGAAGTGATCCGCTTAAAAGATACGGTTCAATTCCCATGTCAAAAATTCGAGTAATTGCACCAACAGAATCATTTGTATGAAGAGTTGAAAAAACAAGATGACCCGTTAATGAAGCCTCAATTGCAATTTGAAGAGTTTCACGATCTCGAATTTCTCCAATCATAATTTTGTCAGGGTCTTGTCTCAAAATATTTCTGAGAACTTTTGTAAAATCTAGACCTGCTTCACGATCAACATTTACTTGCTGAATCATCTCTAATTGGTATTCAACAGGCTCTTCAACAGTAATAATTTTATCTTTTACATCTTTAATTTCATTCAAAGCTCCGTAAAGAGTTGTTGTTTTTCCGCTACCAGTTGGTCCAGTAACAAGAATAATTCCGTGAGAAAGTTTTAGGCTTTTAAAAAACCTCCCATAATTTTCTTCTGTCATTCCTGCTGAGTGTAGAGAAATTGCTGTTTTTGTAGAATCTAAAATTCGCAACACAATTGATTCTCCGACAACTGTTGGAAGTGTTGAGACTCGGAAATCAAAATTTATATTTCCAATTCTTTTTGAGAAACGACCATCTTGAGGCACTCTTCTTTCAGCAATATCAAGATTTGATAGCAATTTAATTTTCGAGGAGAGTGGATTAAAAATCTCTTTGTCAAATATAAAACTTTTTATAAGTATTCCATCAATACGAAAACGAATTAGGCAACTATTTTCTGTTGGTTCAATATGAATATCTGAAGCTCTTTTAGATATTGCATTTTCTAAAATAGAATTTATTAACTCGAAAATCACCTTCTCATTTTCAGCGATGAGGTCGCTTTTAAAGTCTCCCAAAATTGCATTTTCAACCTGCATTTTTTGAAGATATTCAAATATTTTTTCCTCTTCTGAAAGAGAAATCTCCACTCCAGAATGGAAGCTTTTCTTTATAAATTTCTCTGTTTTTGAACTGAACGGGTCAGCAATAGTAATCTGTTTTTCATTTATGGGCAATATAGAAAATTTAATTAATTCTGTAAAATTAAATTTTGTAGCAAAATTATAATTAAAATCTATGAAATCTAAATCAACGATTTTAAATCCAGAAATTTCTGAGACTTTTTCTAGAACTTTCTTCTTTTTAATATAAGGAAAATTTCTTAAATTTGAGATTTTGAATCTCTTTTTTAATAAACTTGCAATAATTTCATTTTCAACCTCATCGCTAGAAAAAATTCCATTTTTAACCAGAACAGAAATTTTACGAAAATCTTTTTCAGAATTTTCAATCAAGTTTTTTAAATCCATGTGAAATTTATAGCAAAAAAATCATTTGTGGAAAAACTATTTCTATTTGCTAGAATTACAAATAAAAATTTTGCAAAGGGCATTTTTGAAAATAGCAGTTGTTGGAACTGGATATGTTGGATTATCAAATGGAATTCTTCTTTCGCAAAATCATAAAGTCATAGCCCTTGATATTGATTCTGGAAAAGTTGAAAAACTACAAAACAGAGAACTTCCAATTGAAGATACTGAAATGGAGTTTTTTCTTAAAAATAGAGAATTAGATTTTCATGCAACACTCGATAAAAAAGAGGCATATAAAAATGCGAAATTTGTAATTGTTGCGACACCAACAGATTATGATCCAGAGACAAACTACTTCAATACAAAATCAGTAGAAGCTGTTATTCGAGATGTCTTAGAAATTTCTCCAAAAAGTCAAATAATTATAAAATCGACTGTTCCTGTCGGATATACTGAAAATCTGCGGAAAGAACTCAATTCTGAAAATATAATTTTTTCGCCTGAATTTTTGAGAGAGGGAAAAGCTCTCCATGACAATTTACACCCGTCGCGGATAATTGTTGGTTCAAAAAGTGAGAGTGGAAAAGAGTTTGCAAATCTGCTTTTGGAAAGTGCTGAAAAAAAAGACATTCCAATTCTTTTCACAGATTCAACTGAAGCAGAAGCGATAAAACTATTTTCAAATACATATTTAGCTATGAGAGTTGCATATTTTAATGAACTTGATACATATGCACAAACTCACAACTTAAATACAAAAGAGATAATTGACGGGGTTGGACTTGACCCAAGAATTGGAACACATTATAATAATCCTTCGTTTGGTTATGGTGGCTACTGTTTGCCAAAAGATACAAAACAGCTTATGGCAAATTATCAGAATGTTCCACACAATTTGATTTCAGCAATTGTTGATGCAAATACGACTCGAAAAGATTTTATTGCAGAAAGTATAATTCGTAAAAATCCGAAAGTTGTCGGAATTTACAGACTTGTGATGAAAAGTGGTAGCGATAATTTTCGGGCTTCATCAATCCAAGGAGTGATGAAACGGATAAAAGCAAAAGGTATCGAAATTGTGGTTTATGAACCAATTTTAGAAGAAGATACTTTTTTTAATTCTCGGGTAATTCGGGACTTAGAAGAGTTTAAAAATATCTCCGATGTGATTGTTGCAAATCGTAAATCAGATGATTTAAAAGATGTTGAAGAAAAAATTTATAGCAGGGATATTTTTGGAGCAAACTAATTTGGAAAATATAAATATCGATGAGGTCATTGAAATTGCAAAAAAAGCTGGTCAAAAAGCTTTAGAAATTTACAATTCTTCATTTAATATTGAATACAAAGGTGACGGAAGTCCATTGACTGATGCAGATTTGGAAGCCAACAAAATTATCACCTCATCGCTAAAAAAACTCTATCCAGAAATTCCAATTCTTTCAGAAGAGGGAAAAGATATTCCATTTGAAATTCGTAAAAACTGGGAACTTTTTTGGTTAGTTGATCCAATTGACGGCACAAAAGAGTTTATAAATAAAAGTGGCGAATTCACTGTAAATATTGCACTTATTCAAAAACATTCTCCTGTTCTCGGAGTTATTTATGCACCAGTTTTAGACAAGATGTATAGTGCAAAAAAAGGAAACGGTGCTTTTGTAAATGGTGAAAAAATGCCTCTCCCAAAAACAGAAAGACCTTTTACAGTTGTTGCTAGTAAATCTCACCGAAATAGAGAAACAGATGAGTATCTAAATACTCTGAAAAATGAACATGAAAATATTGAATTTATCTCAATTGGTAGTTCTTTAAAATTCTGTATTGTTGCTGAAGGAAATGCTGATTTATATCCTCGTTTTGCACCAACAATGGAGTGGGACACGGGAGCAGGAGATGCAATTATTCGAGAAGTTGGAATGAAAACTTTGAGAATTGAAGATATGAAACCAGTGATTTATAACAAAGAAAATTTGTTAAATCCATATTTTATTGTTAAGTAATTGGAGTTGAATGAATTCAGAAATTCGTAGTCATTTAAAACAGCTTGAAGCTGAGTCAATACATATTATGAGAGAAGTTATCGCAGAATTTGAAAATCCTGCAATGCTCTACTCTGTTGGAAAAGATAGCTCTGTAATGCTACATATTTTACAGAAAGCTTTTTATCCTGCACCTCCACCACTTCCACTTGTTCATGTTGATACTCAATGGAAATTTCGGGAAATGATTGAATTCCGAGATAGAAGAGCAAGTGAAGTTGGAATGGATTTAATCGTCTATTCTAATCCAAAAGGAGAAGAATTAGATATTTCTCCTTTTAAACATGGTTCAGCGATGCACACAGATATTATGAAAACTGAAGCTCTTAGACAAATGCTAGATAAATATAAATTTGATGCTGTATTTGGAGGAGCAAGACGGGACGAAGAGAAAAGTCGTGCCAAAGAAAGAATTTACTCCTTTCGAGATGAAAACCATCGTTGGGATCCAAAAAATCAGAGACCAGAACTTTGGAATATTTACAATGCACGACATAATAAAGGTGAGTCAATTAGAGTTTTTCCGCTTTCAAATTGGACAGAATTGGATATTTGGCAATATATTTATCTTGAAAAAATTGAAATTCCATCACTATATTTTTCAAAAGAACGAGAAGTTGCTGATTACATGGGAACTAAAATTATGGTTGATGATGATAGAGTTCCTGCTGATTTAAAGAAAACCTCTTACATGGAAGAGGTTAGATTTAGAACACTTGGTTGTTATCCTTTGACTGGTGCTATTTCTTCAACTGCTTCAACTCTACCAGAAATTATTCAGGAAATGCTCGTAACAACAACAAGTGAAAGACAAGGACGACTTATCGATAATGATAGTTCTGCCTCAATGGAAAAAAAGAAACAAGAGGGATATTTTTAAAATGGCTCACCAATCTGAACTTATTAAAACTGATATTGAAAAATATTTAAAAGAACATGAGCAAAAAGATATTTTAAGATTTATAACTTGTGGTAGTGTTGATGACGGGAAAAGCACACTTATTGGAAGGCTTTTATACGATT
Source organism: Thiovulum sp. ES (assembly GCA_000276965.1). Lineage (NCBI taxonomy): Bacteria > Pseudomonadati > Campylobacterota > Epsilonproteobacteria > Campylobacterales > Sulfurimonadaceae > Thiovulum > Thiovulum sp. ES. The sequence goes on from AKKQ01000007.1 coordinate 13,457, forward strand.
CAAAAATGATATTTGAAGATCAACTTGCAAGTATTGAGAAAGATAGTAAAAAAGTTGGAACAACTGGAGACAAAATTGACTTAGCACTTCTTGTCGATGGACTAGCGAGTGAGAGAGAACAAGGAATTACAATTGATGTAGCCTATCGTTTTTTCTCAACTGAACATAGAAAATTTATTATTGCAGACACACCTGGACATGAACAATACACAAGAAATATGGTTACAGGTGCAAGTAATGCCGAACTTGCAATTATTCTTGTTGATGCACGAAAAGGAATTTTAACTCAGACAAAACGGCACTCTTACATTGTTTCGCTTTTAGGAATTAAGAAAATTGTTGTCGCAATAAATAAAATGGATTTGGTTGATTTTTCAGAAGATATTTTTGAGCAAATTAAGAGCGATTACAAAGAGATCATTCCAAAATTACAAAACAATGAAAATATTGAATTTGAATATATTCCAATTTCTGCACTTGACGGGGATAATATTGTTTCAGTTTCAGAAAAAACATCTTGGTATAAAAAAGATTCTTTGATGTCTCTTTTAAATTTTAGTGAAGTCAAAAAAGAGAAAAATAGTAATTTTAGATTTCCTGTTCAATATGTGAATCGACCTCATCTAAATTTTAGAGGTTACAGCGGAACAATTGCTAGTGGAGAAATTTCAGTTGGCGATGAGGTTACGATTTTACCATCACAAAAATTACTAAAGTAAAATCTATTGTTTCAACAGAGATTAAAGAATTATCTCCAAGAGGAAAAGACCAAAAAGTTGAAGGCATTAAAAAAGCCTTTTCAGGAATGGCAATTACTTTAACTTTAGAAGATGAAATTGATATTAGTCGAGGGGATTTAATCGTAAAAGATTCAATGCCAACTATTTCAAATTCTCTAAAAGCAATGGTTGTTTGGATGGGTGAAATTCCAATGCAATTAAATGAAAAATATTTAATCAAAACGACGAACTTTATTTCAAATGGAAAATTTAAAAGTATCAAATTCAAAAAAGATATAAATACTTTTGAAGAAATTCAAACTAAAAGTTTAGAACTGAATGATATTGCTGAAATTTCATTCAGTCTTGATAGAGAAATTGCATTTGATAAATATTCTGAAAATAGAGACCTCGGTAGTTTTATTATTATTGACCGTTACACAAATCGAACTGTTGGAGCAGGAATGATTTTAGAAGTTGAAGAAAAAACTTTTGCAAAAGAGTATTCAGAAGCGGAGAAAGATTTAAATAAATACATTCGGAAATATTATCCTGAGTGGGGTTGTATAGAAATTTAATGTATAGAGATAGTAATGTTCGTTCAATAGTTAAGGGAATTTCATGGAGATTTGTTGCGACAACTACCACGGTAGTTATTGTATATTTTTTCTTTGGAAGACTTGACCTTGCTATTTTTGCTGGAATAATTGAAACTGTTTTAAAAGTTGCTTTATATTGGTTTCATGAAAGAGTTTGGTTTAAAGTTCGTTGGGGACGAAAAAAAATTGAGCCTTTTAATCTTTGGTTCACTGGTTTGCCACTTTCTGGAAAAACTACAATTGCCGATGAGGTCTATAAAAAATTAGAAAAAATAGATATTCCTCTTGAACGGCTTGATAGTAAAGATATTCGGGACTTAATTCCAAATATTGGATATTCTAGAGAAGATCGAGATCGACATATGCACAGAGTTGGACATTTAATCAAAACTTTGCAAAAAAACTCTATTTCAACTGTCTCTTCTTTTGTTTCTCCATATCGAGAATCTCGAAAAGCAATTAGAACGATGGTAAAAAATAATATTGTTGTTTATGTAAAAGCGAGTGTAGAAACTTGTAAAAACCGAGATTATAAAGGAAAATATGAAAAAGCTATGAGAGGCGAAATAGAGAATTTTACAGGAATTAATGATATTTATGAAGAGCCTCAACATGCTGAAATAGTTATTGATACAGAAAAAACAAATGTTGATGAAGCTGTTAAAATTATTATTTCTTATTTAAAAGAGAATGGATATTTTCAATGAAAAATATCGTTTGGCACAATTCAACAATTGATAAAAAAGCTAGAGCGGAAAAATTCCAACAAAAACCACTTGTTATTTGGCTTACTGGTTTAAGTGGCAGTGGAAAATCCACAATCGCAAATGCACTTGAAAAAGAGCTTTTTATACAAGGTTTTTATACTTACTTGCTTGATGGAGATAATGTAAGGCATGGTTTAAATGGAGATTTAGGTTTTTCTGAAAAAGATAGAGTTGAAAATATTCGGAGAGTTGGAGAAGTTGCAAAACTTTTTGTAGATGCTGGATTGATAGTGATTACTGCATTTATAAGTCCGTTTCGTTCTGACAGAGAACTTGTAAAAAATCTTTTTGAAGAAGATGAGTTTTTGGAAATTTTTATAAATACTCCTATTGAAATTTGTAAAGAGAGAGACCCAAAAGGTCTTTATAAAAAAGCTTTAAACGGAGAAATAAAAAATTTCACAGGAATTGATAGTCCATATGAAAATCCAGAAAATTCAACTTTAGAAATTGAAACTGATAAATTATCCATTGAAAAAAGTATTGAAAAAATTATAGAGTTATTAAAAAATAGGACAGAAAAAATTTCGTGAAAAAAAATATATTAGTTGTTTTTGGAACAAGACCAGAAGCTATAAAAATGGCAATTGTTGTAAAACAGTTGCAAAAAGTAGAAGAATTTAATACTAAAGTTTGTGTTACAGCTCAACACAGAGAAATGCTAGATCAGGTTTTAGAGATTTTCAATATTGTTCCTGATTATGATTTAGACATTATGAGTAAAAATCAAGATTTATTTGATGTAACAATAAAAATTATGTCAGGTATTAAAGAAATTTTAAATTCATTTAATCCTGATTTGGTAATTGTTCATGGGGATACATCAACTTCTACAATATCAGCACTTAGTTCTTTTTATAAGCAGATAGATGTTGCACATATTGAAGCTGGATTACGAACTTTTAATATTTATAGTCCTTTTCCAGAAGAAGCAAATCGTCAGATTACAAGAGTTTTAGCAAAATACCATTTTGCACCAACCCAAAGCAGTAAAAATAACCTTATAAAAGAGGGTGTTGAGGAAAAAAATATTCTTGTTTCTGGAAATAGTGTTATAGATTCCTTAATACATATTACAAATAAAATAAATAAAAACAAAAATATCAAAGAAGCGATAGAAAAACTGTTAATTAAATTTGAATTAAATTTAGAAAAAATTTATAATAAAAAGATAATTCTTGTTACAGGACATAGAAGAGAGAATTTTGGAGATAGCTTTTTAAATATTTGCAATGCAATTAAAGAAATTGCCATTAAAAATAGAGATGTTGAGATTGTGTATCCCGTCCATTTAAATCCAAATGTTAGAAAACCTGTAAATGATATTTTAAGAAATATTGAGAATGTTAATTTGATAGAACCTCTCGATTATGAACCTTTTATCTATCTTATGAACAAATCATATTTAATATTAACTGACTCTGGTGGAATTCAGGAAGAAGCACCAAGTTTAGGAAAACCTGTTCTTGTAATGAGAGATACAACAGAAAGACCAGAAGCAGTTGATTCAGGAACTGTAAAACTTGTTGGCACAAATAAAGAGATTATAATTGCAGAAACAGAAAAACTTTTAAATAATAAAGCTGAATATAATAAAATGAGTAAAGCACACAATCCATATGGAGATGGAAAAGCATCAGAAAAGATAGTTGAATTTTTGAAAGGGACTTATGAAATATAAAAATATCTGTGTTGTTGGATTGGGTTATATTGGATTACCGACAGCTTCTTTATTAGCAAACAGAGGCTTCAATGTTCATGGTGTTGATATTATTAAAAATACCGTTGATACAATTAATAGAGGTGAAATACATATTGTAGAACCTGAGCTTGACACTTTTGTTCATTCTGCTGTAAAAAGTGGAAATTTAAAAGCTGATTTAAAACCTGCAGAAGCAGATGTTTTTATGATAGCTGTTCCGACTCCTTTTCATGATGGTTTTGTTCCAAATGTAGATTATGTAATATCTGCAACTAAATCTATTGCCCCTTATTTAGAAAATGGAAATTTGATAATTCTAGAATCTACTTCACCTATTGGAACAACAGATAGCCTAATAGATGTTTTACAAAATGAGGGTGTCAATACTTCAAACATCGATATCGCTTATTGTCCTGAGCGAGTTCTACCTGGGAATATTATGAGGGAACTTGTTGAAAATGATAGAGTTGTTGGAGGAATAACTGACAGAGCTACGGAAAGAGTTGCAGAGTTTTATAGAACTTTTGTAAATGGAGAAGTCTTAAAAACAACTGCAAAAACTGCTGAAATGGTAAAACTAACTGAAAACTCTTTTAGAGATGTAAATATTGCTTTTGCAAATGAACTATCAATTTTATGTGATAAGTTTGGAATTGATGTTTGGGAATTAATTAAACTTGCAAATAGACATCCTCGAGTAAATATTTTACAACCTGGTGCAGGAGTTGGCGGACACTGTATAGCAGTTGATCCTTGGTTTATTGTTCATAAAGGTGGAGATGATGCGAAAATCATTAAAACTGCTAGAGAGATTAACACTTATAAAACAGAATGGGTAATTGAAAAAATTAAAAATTCTGCTTTAGAATTTGAAAAAGAGAATGGACAAAAACCAAAAATAGCTAGTATGGGATTAGCTTTTAAACCAGATATTGACGATTTACGAGAGTCTCCCGCCCTTTACATCACTAGAAGACTTATTGGAGAAAATTTAGATATTTTAGCAGTTGAGCCAAATATAGAGAATTTTAATGAATTTGAAATCCATAATTGGGAAGAGGCTTTAGCAAAATCTGATATTCAAGTATTTTTAGTTGCACATAAAGAGTTTAAAAATGTTTCAAAAAAAGACAGCTCTTTAGATTTCTGTGGAATTTTATAAAATAAATTGAACAAAAAAAATGTAAAATCAATATCATTTTTATGGATGGGTTCATTGCTTGGCAGTGGAAGTACATTTATTATTTATATGATTCTTGCAAGGCATTTAGGAGTTGAGCAGTTTGGTTTGTTTTCATCTGCATTTGCAAATATAGCTATTCTTTCACTTTTTGCTGGATTTGGTGTATCTCAATCTTGGCTTAAACATTTCGGTACAGAGGGGTGGAATGCTATACGATGGCTTCCTTCATCATTTAAACTAGTAATTATTTCTATAGCTATAGTTTTATTAATGTTGTTTTTATGGGCTTTTTTCGGTCCACATGATAGCTCAACTCAACAGATACTTTTGATAATGAGTTTTTTTGTTATAGGACAGATCGTTATAGAGCTTGTAAGTGTAAAATTACAGCTTGAAGAAAAATACTCAAAGTTAGCACTATGGCAATTGCTACCAAACCTTCTAAGACTCATTTTTATAGCCACTTTTATATTTGCTTTTTCAAATAGTTTAGATGTAATTGAAGTAGCTTATATCTATGCTTTGGTAGCTATTTTATTTATTTTTATTGGTTTATACCAATTAAAGCAGATGAAAACAAATTTAGATTTAAAAGGTCATGGAGAGAAAATTATAAATTACTTAGATGCTCCAAAGATAAAAGAAGTACTTTCTCACTCTTGGGCTTTTGGAATTGCAAGTGTATTTGCATTTATATATCTTCAAAGTGATATCATCATGGTTAAGTATATATCGGGTGATGAGCAAGCAGGTTTATATAATATTGGATTTGTAATAATGACTGCAATTTTGATACTTCCAACAGTATTCTATCAAAAGTTTTTAATGCCAAAAGTACATAGATGGGCAAATAGCGATAAAAGAAAATTTTATGAAAACTATAAAAGAGGTAATATAGCTATGCTACTATCAGGTTTATTAGTTTTATTACTTATATATTTCTTGTCAAGTTTCTTTATTCCTTGGCTATTTGGAGGAGAATATATCGATTCAATTGAACTAGTAAAAATTTTATCTTTCTCATTACCATTTTATTTCATAGCCTATAATGTAGGAATAACACTTGTAGCAAATGAACATATGAAACAAAAAGTTAAATTGATGGGAGTAGTTGCATTACTAAATATAATTTTAAATTTACTTCTTATACCAACTTATCAAGCAGTCGGTGCCGCTACTGCTACTGTCTTAAGTAATGTAATTTTATTAATTTTATATTATACATATGCAGAAAAAAAAGTATTTAAATATCAAAAAGGAAAAAGAAATGTGGAGATTAATTAGACCATATATAAGAAACCTATATCGAATGTTAAATGCATTAAGGTATTTTATATACGACTACAAAAGGTATTTAAAATATAGTGGATTTAAAAGTGATTTCGGTGATGATGAATTAAGAAATTATAACTCTGTTATGGTATACCATGGTTTAGAAAAGAGTTTAAGCTATAAAGAAAGAAATCAAAACTCTGGATGGAAAAATGCTTATCAAATATTAGATTTATTAAAAGAAGCTTCTAAAACAACAAGGTTTGGCTACCACGATATTGCATCACTTCAAGTTTTAGAAAAATTTATTAATCTACCAGAAAATATAAATGATAAAAGAGCTGTAAAGATCAATGAAGAAATAAAAAAATATAAACAATTTAAATCAAATGAAAATCATGGTGCTTTTGAATATACAAATCAAGACTATAAAAAAGGTGTATTAGAAAATCCAGAACAGTTTTTCTTTTCAAGATACTCACTAAGAGAATTCAAAAACAAAATTGTAAAACATGAAGATATTAATAGAGCTGTTAAATTAGCCATGAAAACACCGTCTGTATGTAACAGACAAGCTTGGGGTATTTATCATACTTCAAAACAAGAGATAAAAGATGTTGTCTTAAAGTATCAACATGGCAATAAGCCTTTTGGTGTAAAAATACCAAACTTAATAATAGTTACTACTGATTTAAAAGCATTTTTTAGTGCAGATGAACACTATCAACACTGGATAGATGGAGGCATATTATCAATGTCTCTTATGTATGCTTTTCATTCTATAGGGATCGCTACGTGTGCTTTAAATTGGAGTGCAAAACCAAAAAATGATTTAGAACTTAGAAACAAAATTAATATAAAAGACAACCATACAATTATAATGGTTTTAGCTGTAGGCTATCCTGATGAAACAAATAAAGTATGTGCTTCTACTAGAAGACCAACAGAAGAAGTTTATCAAGAATTGGAATTAAAATGAAAATAGCACTTATTACAATACACAATGCAAACAACTACGGAGCAGTACTACAAGCATATGCAACTAAAAAAATACTTTCACAATATGGGGAAACTAGTACAATAGATTATGAAAATAGATTTTTAAACCATCATCTAGATATATTGAGATTTGATATGTCAGTGCATGGTATTAAGAAGCTGGTGCATGATATATTACGATTTCCATATCGTCTAAAAGCTATAGGCAGATTTAAGAATTTTATAAAGTCTAATATGAACTTAACCCAAAAACTTTCAGCAGATGGACTTATGCAAGGGAAAGCAGGAAAATTTGATATATATATTTGCGGAAGTGACCAGATTTGGAATCCTGAAATAGTAAGTGAAGATAAATTTATTGATCCTATATTCTTTTTATCTTTTGCCAACAAAGGAGCTAAAAAGTTATCATATGCTTCAAGTACAGGGCATCATAACTATACAGATAAAGAAAAAAAAGAGCTAGCAAAACTTTTAGAAGATTTTAACCTGATAACAACTAGAGAAAGTGATGGAGTAAAAAAACTTCAAGAGATATTACCAAATAGAGATATTCATCATGTACTTGACCCCACACTTTTACTTAGCAAAGAAGAGTGGCTAGAAGCATTAGATATAAAACTTGAAGAGCCAAAAGAGAAGTATATATTAGTCTATAGTGTACCAAGAACGGAGCTTATAAGAAAAGCAATAGACTACTATGCATATAAACTAAATATGAAAGTAGTAGCAATTGATCAGATGCTTTTCCCTCTTTCAAAAAAAATAGATACTCATATAAAAGATGCAGGACCAAAAGAGTTTATAGAGTTATATGCGAATGCAAGTTTTGTGATAACTGATTCTTTTCATGGTACTTGTTTTGCAGTAAATTTTGGTAAACCTTTTGTAAGTATATCAGCTGGAAAAAGAGCAAATAGGATTATAAGTTTATTGTCGATTTTAAATATAAATGAAAGGTTAGTAAATAGTGAAGAAGAGTTTGCAATTATTAAAACAGATACTTTTAATATGAATATATTAAAAAAATTAGTATCAATTAGACAAGAATCATTGATACTACTTGATGAGTTTATATAAATATCAGTTTTTATTATATGGTAACATTTAACTTGTTATTACTTATATTTACAATCAAGGATGAAAAAAATTATGATTTTAAAAAAAGATAATTTATTTTCATATTTTATACTCACAATCAGTCTTGCTTGGTTAATGATAGATACACTTAATGGAATAATTGGTTACTTTAAAGATTTATATATATTTTCATCTTTTTTTAGAGCCATAGTTTTCTTTGTAATGTATATATACATATATAAGTATTTTTATAAAAATCTATTTTTTAACTTAACATCAGCTTTGTTATTCTTGCTTACAATAATTCATGTTATTTTATTTGCAAATGTAGAATCAGTGAAAATGGTTATAAAAGTTTTGATGCCGTTATTGATGTATTTTACATTTAATATTATGTTGAAAAAACAACATATTAGTTTTAAAAACATAAAGTTTATAATCATTATAAATACATCTGTTATTTTACTTAATTTATACCTATATTATTTTGGAATTGGTTTTGACAATTATGGAATTGATGATACAACAAAGCTCTTAAAAGGTGGTACAGGTTTCTTTTATGCGGGTAATGAAGTTGGGGCAACATTAATTGCATTATTGATATTAAATATATTTATATTTTACAAAAAAAATATTATTTTTATTTCTATTGTTGTGATGTTTTTTCTAATTGCATCTTTGGCACTAATGTCCAAAACAGCTATTTTTGGTGTATTACTAATTTATTTTTTATATCTTTTTTCAAGATATGCAGTAACAACAATACTAAGTTATCTATTTGTAACAATCACATCTACTATACTTTATGTATATAATATATTTATAGAGCAAATTAATTTAACTATAGAAAGGTGGAGTTATTTTTATAATGAATATGGTGTTGTGTATTTATTTGGGGGTATTAAAAGATGGACTCATGTACATCAATGGATATTAGATATTTCAGCTAATCCGTTTAGCTTGTTTTATGGGACTGGTTGGAGTGGTGAATGTGAAAATAATTTTTTTGATTTATTACAAGCCTTTGGAATTGCTGGATTTATCATTTTTATATTCTGGGTAGGAATATTCTTTAAATTATTTAAAACTAAAAAATATAATCCTAAAATGTACTTTGTCTCTCTATCATATGGTATTTTAATTGGAATTAGTTTTTTTGCTGGACATGTAATGCAATCTGCAATGTTGTCACTATTTTTAGTATTAGTCTCACATAGTAATAAGATTTATGCATTGTCAAATAAGCTATAATTTTATATAATCTAGGGAGCTAAGCAGTGAAAATATTAATAATATCAAATATGTATCCATCACCACAAAAACCATATAGTGGTATTTTTGTAAAAAATCAATATGACTATTTAAAGAAAGAGTTAAATCAAGATATTGAAATTTATGCAATGGAAAGAAGTTTTACAAATAAAATTGGAAGTATTTTTAAATATCTCAAAGCATTTTTATTATTTTTCCCATATTTATTTAAGAAATATGATGTTATTCATTTACATTATTTCTTTCCTATGGTAATTTTATCAGTATTCTATAAAATTTTATATCCAAAAACAAAAATAGTTGTTACTTTTCATGGATCAGATATAACAAACTTTGTAAATTCAAATTTAAGTAAAAGGTTTTTTACTAAATTAATAGATAGGTGTGATTATATTATTTCAGTAGGAAGTGATTTGTCAGAAATTATATTTAAAAAGTTAAATAAAAAGTCTGATTTAGTTTTAAGCGCAGGAATAGACGAACGTGTATTTTATGAAGAGGAATCTATTAAAAAAGAGTATGATTTTATTTTTGTTGGGTCGTTTATAAAGAGAAAAGGCTTAGATATATTACTTAAAGCAATACAAATAGTGGATAATAAAAATATTCGATATTGCATAGTAGGTTCAGGAGTACTAGAGAAAAATGTATTAGAAGTTTCTAAAAAATATAATATAATTTTATTAAAAAACCAAACACAAGAGCAATTAAGAACATTATATAATCAATCAAAATTCTTTATTTTACCGTCAAGAGATGAGCCATTTGGATTAGTCGTCTCCGAAGCTATTTTTTGTGGAACACCTGCTATTGTATCAAATATAGGTGGTATGAAAGATCAAGTTAAGGATGGAATTAATGGATTTATTTTAAAAGAAAACACTCATGATGAACTTGCAAAAAAAATAAAAGAAGTGGAAAATATTTCTGAAAAAGAGTATAAACAACTGTCTGTAAATGCTTTAAACTCAAACCAAGAACACTCATTAGAAAATATTTCAAAAAAATTAATAGAGATTTATAATGAACTTTAAAAGAAAAATTTTTTATCTATTTTACATATCTTTATTTCGTTTTACTCCAGAAGATTATAGACCCTATTCACTATTTTTTCCAAAAGTTAGAAATTGGTTAGTAAAAAAATTTACAAACAGTTGTGGCAAAAATATTAGAGTTAAACACAATGCCGATATATCTCCAAATATTTGGATTGGTAAAAACTCAGAGCTAGGAACAAGATGTATGATACATGGGAATGTTCATATTGGAGATAATGTAATTATGGGACCAGATGTAAAAATATATGCAAGAAATCATAAATACGAAAGATTAGACACACCTATAAGAGAACAAGGAAAACACTATTTGAAAACAGAAATAGCTAATGATGTTTGGATTGGAGCAAACTCTATTATTACAGCAGGTGTTAAAATTGGAAATCATGCAATAATAGGGGCTGGTGCAGTTGTAACAAAAGATATTCCAGATTTTGCAATTGTTGGAGGTGTTCCAGCAAAAATCATAAAGTTTAGAAATGAATAAACTCATCTACCTCATCGGTGCAGGACGAAGTGGAACAACAGCACTTGCCACTTTTTTAGGAAATAGTAGAGATATTACAACTATTGGAGAGATGCATCAGTTTTTTGAACATTTAGAAAAAGGTAAAAGTTGTTCTTGCGGAAAAGAGTTTTTAGAGTGTAAATTTTGGAATCCAATTTTAGAAAAACTTCCAAAAGAGTTTTTAGAGAATCCAAAAAAATTTCAAGAATTTACAGAGCAATTTGAGTATCACAGTTCAATACCAAAATATCTTTTTAGAAAATTTAGAGTCGATGAGGTTCAAAAATATTTAGAAATAAATGAAGCTATTTTTTCAGGATTTCAAAACAGATATATTTTAGACTCTGCAAAATATATTGGTCGCTATTTAGGATTAAGAAAATCTAAAAAACTAGAAGTAAAAGCCATCTATTTAGTTCGTGATGTTCGAGGAGTTGTAGACTCTTTTTCAAAACAGGTTCAATCTTCAAGAAAACCTTTAAGTTCCATTGTGTATTGGTTAATCATAAATTCAATTGCAGAAATTATTTATAGATTTTCAAAAGAAAAAATCTTAAAAATTAAATATGAAGACTTGATTGAAACACCTATTTCCGAATTTGAAAAAATTGAAAAGTTTTTAGATTTAGATTTAAGTGAGATAAAAAATAGAATAGAAAAAAGCGAACCTTTTGAAATGCCCCATATAGTTGGTGGAAACAGAATAAAAAGTAGTAAAGAGATATATTTTAAAAGTGACATAGCTTGGAAAAATAAAATGAGTCGATGGAAACAAGTTCTGTACTACTTTTTAGCTTTTCCAATTATGATTTTGAACGGATTTAAACTTTGAGAAATATATTTATAACTTTAGACTATGAACTCTTTTTTGGCTCAAATAGTGGAACAGTAGAAAAAAGTATTCTCTATCCAACAAATAAGCTCTTAGAGGTTTTAGATAAATACAATGTGAAAGCCTCGTTTTTTGTAGATAGTGGCTATCTATTAAAATCTGGAGACAAAGAAGTTATTTCTCAAATAGAAAAGCTTTCAAAAGAGGGGCATGATATTCAACTTCATATTCATCCTCATTGGGAAGATAGCTACTTTCAAGATAGTTGGAAAATGGATACAACACGATATAGACTTCACCAATTTGAAAATATAGATGAAATTGTAGGTAAGTATAAAAAAGCTCTTACTGATATAGTTGAGAATCAAGTTTTTGTGTTTCGTGCTGGAGGCTGGTGTATTCAACCATTTGATAAAATTAAAGATGCTCTAAAAAAAGAGAATATATGGCTAGACTCAACACTATTTTATGGTGGAAGAAACAAGAGTGAAACCCATTTTTTTGACTTTAGAAACTCTCCAAAAATGGATTTTTGGCAATTTGAAGAAGACCCTCTAATAGAAAAAGATGGTTTTTTTACGGAAATTCCAATTTCAAGTTATAAACTTTCACCTCTCTTTTTCTGGAAACTAGCATTTTTTAAAAAGTTTGGTGGGCAAAAGTATAAATCTTTTGGAGACGGAAGTGCTATCGGTGGTTCAAAATGGGACAAGATAAGAATGCTAACCTCTTTTTCTTGGAGTCCTGTCTCAATTGATGGTTATAAATCCTCATTTCTCCAAAAAGCATTTGAAGAGTTTTCAGAGAAAAATTTTGTAATAATAGGACATCCAAAGGCATTGAGTAAGTACTCTTTAAAAAAGCTTGAAGAATTTATAAAGAAAAATATTTCTGAAAACTTTACGACCTATTCAAAAGAGTTTTTAAAATGAGAATAAATATATTTAATTGTCCAATTGACACTTTTACAATGGCAGAGACAATCGAGAAGATAGATAAGTCTATACAAAATAGAAACCATCTCCATCATGTAGTTGTAAATGCTGCAAAACTTATAAATATGCAAAAAGATATAGAGCTTTACAATTCAGTTGTAAATGCAGATATTATAAATCCTGATGGTCAGGCTGTTGTTTGGGCAAGTAGGATTTTAAAACAACCTTTACCTGAAAGAGTAGCTGGAATAGATATTATGCAAAATATTGTAAAACTTGCATTTGAAAAAGGGTATAGGATTTTCTTTCTTGGTGCAAAAGAGGAAATTGTAAAGGGTGTTGTAGAAAGATACAGTAAAGAGTTTTCATCAGAAATAGTTGCTGGATATAGAAATGGTTACTTTGGAAAAGAAGAAGAGAGTGTTGCAAGAGAGATAGCTGAAAGCAGAGCAGATATTCTTTTTGTTGCTATCTCTTCACCAACTAAAGAGATTTTTTTAGAGAAGTATAAAGAGATTATAGATGCTCCATTTATAATGGGAGTTGGTGGTAGCTTTGACGTTGTTTCTGGAAAAGTAAAAAGAGCTCCACTCTGGATGCAAAAGTCTGGATTGGAGTGGTTCTTTAGGTTTTTACAAGAACCTCGAAGAATGTGGAGACGAGCTTTTATTACAAATGGAAAATTTATTTTATTAGTATTAAAAGAGTATTTAAAAAACAAAAAGTAAATTATGAATATTTTAAATATTGCAAAAGAAGTTTTTGAAATTGAATCTCAGGAAATCAGAAATATTTCAAATGCACTAACTGAAGATTTTGAAAAATCTGTAAATGAAATTTTAGCTTCAAGTGGAAAAGTTGTTGTTTCTGGAATGGGAAAATCTGGGATCATTGGAAAAAAGATTTCTGCAACTCTCTCCAGCACTGGAACGGCTAGTTTTTTTCTCCATCCAGCAGAAGCATATCATGGAGATTTAGGAGTTGTTGAAAAAGATGATGTGATTCTTTTAATTTCAAACTCTGGTGAAACTGATGAAATTTTAAAAATAGTTCCTTTTTTTAAGAAATATGGAAATAAAATAATTTCTATGAGTGGAAATCCAAATTCTACTCTTGCAAAAAACACAGATTTCCATTTAAATATTGGTGTGGAAAAAGAGGCTTGTCCGCTACAACTTGCACCAACAAGTTCTACAACGGCAACTCTTGTAATGGGTGATGCACTTGCAGTTGCACTTATGAAAATGAGAGATTTTAAAGATGTTGATTTTGCAAAATTTCACCCTGGTGGAAGTCTTGGAAAACGACTACTTTCAAAAATTAGTGATGTGATGAAGAAAGAGAATTTACCAATTTGTGAAAAGTCGACCTCATCGAAAGAGATAATTCATCAAATTAGTTTTGGAAAAGTTGGTTCTGTTGTTGTTTTGGAAAATGAGCAAATTATTGGTGTTATCACCGATGGAGATATTCGTCGAGCGATGGAGACAAAAGAGGAGACTTTTTTTTCTTTAAAAGCTGAAGACTTGATGTCGAAAAATCCAAAAACAATCTACGAAAATCAAAACCTAGAAGAAGCAAGTGAAGTTATGAACAAATACAAAATAAATTCTCTTCTTGTTTTAGATGAGAAAGAGAATTTTGTCGGAATTGTTAAAATGTATGATTTGAAATCTTAAAATTTGAAATCTTCTCCTAAATAGTGAGTTCTCACAAGTTCATTTTCTGCAATCTCATCACTGCTACCACTTGCAAGAAGAGAACCAGATTTAATAACAAAAGCGGTATCACAAGTTTGTAGAGTTTCTCGAACATTGTGATCTGTAATCAAAATTCCAATATTCATCTCTTTCAACTGTTTAATCACTTGACGAATATCAAAAACAGCAATTGGATCGACTCCTGCAAAAGGTTCATCAAGAAGTAAGAATTGCGGTGAATTTACCAAAGCACGAGCAATTTCAACTCTTCGTCGCTCTCCACCAGATAGAGAACCGCCCAAATTATGTCGAATAGGTTCTATATTAAAAAGTTGCAAAAGCTCTTCTAGTTTTCTTCGCCGTTTCGTTTTGCTACTAATTGTAACTTCACTCGCTAGAAGAATATTCTCTTCAACGGTCAAATCTTTAAAAATCGATGATTCTTGAGGTAAATATCCAATTCCATACTTTGCTCTTTTGTGAATAGGTGCTTTTGATATGTCAGTCCCGTTTAATAAAACTTTTCCTGAATCTTGTGGCAAAAGTCCTGAAATCATATAGAAAGTTGTCGTTTTTCCAGCTCCATTTGGACCAAGAAGCCCAACAACTTCTCCAGAATTTACCTCAAGAGAAATATCCCGAACAATAATTTTATTTTTGATTATTTTTTGTAATTTTGATGCAACTAATTTTGCCATTTATCACTCACTGCATAAATTCTGTATTCGCTATTTTCATTGGAAATCTTCAAGTGCCAAAATTTAAAACCATACATTTTTAAAAGTTTTGCTAATTCTTCATTTCCCCACTCGATGAGGTGATAACCACTTTCACCAAGCATATCTAAAAGTCCCAATTTTAAAAACTCATTTACATTTTTTTGATAAATGTCGTAGTGATAAATCTTTGCACCGTAAATATTTTGAATTGTATAAGTTGGTGAAGAAACATCTTCGTCGATTCCGCAATATTTCACAAACTCTTTTACAAAAGTTGTTTTTCCTGAAGCAAGATTTCCCTCTAGCAAAACAATCGCATTTGTGCTGTTTATCATCGCTAAAATTTCTGCAACTGCTTTTGGAACAACTGCCTCTTTTACTTTAAATCTTTTTATCATTTTTTATAACCAATATAACTATCTCATTTTTGATACAATAGTATCAACTAAACCGAATTATAAGAAAAAATCTATTGAAAGCTACAATTAGAAAAGAGATCGCTGTATTTTATCCCAACAAAACCTTTGTTGATTCTGGCAATGTGAATGATGTTTTGTCAAGTGATGATCTAAAAAGTACAGTTTTTAACAAAAGGGTTTCAACTGTTCTTGTCTCCCTAAAATTTGTTCATTATTTTAATGCAATTGGAATTTCTATTATTGTTGAAAGATTGAATTGGATTCAGGAAGAATGGAAGCAGAAAATGGAAGCCAAAAAACCTTTACGAGTAGGTTTTTGTGATTTGAATGAAGAGAAACACAATTTATTAAATCATATATTTGGAAAAGAACCAAATTTTGATATTTACAAAACATTTGAAATTGCAATGCTATTTTCAACAAAAGCATTTGGAAGAAACGATGAAAAAATCCTACTTTGGAATAGCGATTATGAGCAGAGAACTTACCAAGGATTTGAACTTCTTGAAAATAATCATAATCTTTTAATTGCTCACTCTGAAAAAGATTTCACAAACTATTTTACAAGTCCAAAAATGCATTTTTCAATGGTTGTTCGAGATTCTTACATTAACATTGCAAAAAAAGTGAAATTTGCGACTGTTCATGAAAACTCTATTATTTACAATTTTGAGGGTTATATTGACTCAAGAATCGATTTTAAATTCAATATGATTTATCATGACGAAGCAATTGCAAGTGGTTTTAAGCTTTTTATTTTTGATTTAAATAGTGTTGTCGGAATGAATGCAAAAGGAAAGCTGTTTTTTGAGAAGATTAAAGAAAGTAGTAAATCCGTAAATATTGTTGTTACTGAAACAGGAAAAAACTCGTTAAATACAAAAAAAGAGTTTGAAAAATTAGATATTCCTATTTTTAAAGATTTAAAAACAATTCTAGAAAATAAACCACTTTTTAAAAGTCTTGGTGGAGAAATAGTTGATACAAAAAAGAGGAAACATGGAATTTCAAAGGACCTCATCGAGCAAATTCCAATTTTTCTTAATGCCACAATTTCAACTTTTGAAGTTATGCTTCAATTTATGGCAAAAAAGAGAAATCCTCCTAAAGTTCAAAAATTAGATGTAAGTGAAATTCACGGAAAGATTATGATTGCATCGATTGCATTTCACGGAGATTTAGAAGGCTTTATTATTCTTGTTTTTCCTTATAGACTCGCAAAACATAGTTCTCAAATAATTATTGATGGGGAAATAGAAACAGTTGCTGAAGTCCTTGACACAATTGGTGAATTTACAAATATTATTGCAGGAAGAACAAAAGCTGATTTTTCTGAAGAGGGAATTGGAATTTCAATAACTCTGCCAAAAACATACACATCAATTGAAAGTCTTGGCAAAGTTATAAACCTAACAAGAGTTGGTGTTCAAATGGATTTATCTTTTGATGATGAAAATTTTATATTTTTTCTCACTCGATGAGGTTTGCATTCTCTCTGCTTGAAGTTATTATAGTTATCTCAATTTCATCAATTCTTTTAATTGGAATTTCAAAAGTCTTCTCGAATTTATATAAAACATATTTTCGGAATGTAGAATTGCATAAAAAAGATGCGACCCTTTCAAATGCAAATTTACAACTCTCTAAATTTTTGCAAAATTCAATTTCTCATACAATTCAATTTGATGGGAAAAAGCTTCAGTGGTTTGGAAATTCTTCAGATTTAAATAATAAAACTGTTTTGAGAATTGCAAATCTAAATAGTAGCAATTCCACTCATTTGCACATTTCAGAAATAAATATATCTCTTTTTAATGAAATCATTTCTAGTTTTGATAGCGATGAGGTCAGGCTATTTTTTCAGGGTGAAAATTTTTCTGGTAATTTTTCAAAAGTTGCTGAAAAGTATTTTTTTGTTTCAAAAGATTTCTCTACAATTTGGGAAAATTTTGAAATCTCGTTTATAAAATATGTTCTGGAAATTGAAAATGGAAATCTATATTTAAGTTTAAATGGAAATAGGTCTATTTTCTTGGAAAATGTATCTTTCTTTGATTTTAATTCCACAAATCAGAAATTCAAAATTTGTATATCTGATTTGTGTCAAAAGCAAATTTTTTAAGCTCTGTTTGTTGCTAGTTTTTCGATTGCATCTCTGTTGAGTTGGTTCATCTGTGTGTCCATAACTTTTTGATACATTCCAACCATTCGGTTTGCTTCAATAAGCGAACTCATTTCAAGAACAGCATTCACATTACTCCCTTCAAGATAACCTTGTCGCACAACATTTAAATCCTCTGCTGAAACAAGTTCATTTTGATCAGTAATTTTGTATAAGCCATTTCCCATTTTTTGTAATGTTCGCAAATTTTCAGGTTGAACAACAAGAAGTTCTCCATCATTGTTCCCATTCATAAAAGCACCAGCTTTATCAAAAGCAATATTCTCATTCATATCAATTTCGATTGGTCTCAAATCTGTATCGAGAACAGCAAATCCCTGTCTTGTTACAAGTTGTCCGTTCTCGTTTGTCGTGAAAGAACCGTCTCGAGTCAAATGAAAACCATCTGGAGCTTCCACAACAAAAAACACATCATCTTTTGCAAGAGCTAAATCAAGTGGATTATGAGTCTGTTTCATCGAACCCATTGAAAAATCAGAATATTCATCAACAACTTGTGGAACTCTTGTCATTGTTCGGTTGTAAAATTTAGAACTTTCTCGGGTGTGATTTTGAAGAGGCAATTCATCGTGAGAATCTTTTGCCATTCTCATATAATCGCCAAAAATCTTCTCGTCTCTTTTAAAACCAGTTGTGTTTAAGTTTGCTAAATTGTTTGTAATTGTTTCAAGTTTATGAAATTGGGAGACCATTCCTCCCGTTCCAGCATAAAAACCGCTTTGCATTTTTCTCTCCTAAAACTCGAGTTTTGTTCTAGCTTTTTTAATATCTGCTAGAAAAATCTCAACTTCACCAACACTTTTATCGTCTATCAAAATTCTTCTGTTTTCAAAATCTAAAAGTTTTCCAATATATTTCTCTCCAGAAAGAACAATAATCTCAAGATTTTCACCTTGCGAGAGTTCAAAATGCCTCTCACTCTCTAATTTTCGCTCAACTCCAGCAGAACTAACTTCAAGTGTGTATTTCTCTTTCATTGGTTCTTCAACATCAAGAAATGGCGAAATAATATTTGTAACTGTTACACAATCGTCAATAGAGACATATCCCTCTTTTCGCTTTATATAGACTCGGAAAATGTTTCTATCTCCCTCTTTTGTGCTTTCAGTCCCGTAAAGAAAAAAACCTTCACTCTCAATCATGCTGTTTAAAGTCTCTTCTAATTTATTCATGTAAATCCTAAATATCTGGTAAATCTGGTGTAATTATTCCGATTGATAAATCAGGTAATTTTGGAGGCAAAAGCTCTTTTGGCAAAGGAGTCCTTTTTTGCAACTCACCATCTTTGTTTGCCACCATTATAGGCTTTTGAACTTCAAAGTGCTTATATTGAGCTATCTGTTCTAATCTAGCATCTTCACTGTAATAATCAGCAACATATATTGCAAATGATGAATCGAGTTGAATAAAAAGAGAGGCTGTGTGGTCAAGACCACTGTTTGGAGAGTATTTAAAAAATCTTGTAACTTTATCAGTTGTTATATTTTTATCTCCGAAAATCTTTCCATTTGATAAGTTGGGAGTTAGTGGATCATCTGCATAAGATATTCCATTCTCTTTTACTTCTTTTAAAAAATCTTTGTAGTTTTTGCTCTGAATGTTTTTTTGAAAATCAATCTCTTTATAAATATCAAAGAGTGATGAGTTCTCTTCGCAACCAAAAACAAACAGAAGCAGAGGAAAAAATCTAAATATTTTCATCACTTATATAACCATAGACCCGCATTTTTTGGAACATAGTTGAAGACTTCAAAGTGTGAATTTCTAATTTTTCTACGAATATCAGGCAATGGACTGTATCCTTTAAATTCACCGTCTGCAAAAATCCACACAATCTGTATTCCATCAAATATTGTAACATCTTTTATTTCAGCAAGTGTTCCCAATAAAGACCAACCTTTTGGCAAGTTTTTAATCGTCTCTTCTGTAATTCTAATTCCAAATTTACTAGGATCAGCTTTAATTTTATCTGTTAGTCTCATCATCTCATTTTGGACTTGAGACATGGAAAGTAAATTGAATTTCTCAGGATTTTCTATAATTTCTTTTTTTGCTTTGCTTTCAGCAATTTTTACATTCTTTTTACTCGTAAAATTATATTCATCAAGATTTGAAATTATCTCTTGTTCAATTTCAGTAATAATCTCTTCATAATTTTTGAAACTTGCCAAATCAAACTCTTCAGGGTGTTCAAGAATGTAATTTTTTGCATTCTCAATAGCTTCATCAGATTCTGGACTTTGAGAAATAATATTTAACTCTTTTAAAGAGTTTAAAATATAACTTTCAACTTCTTGCACTCCATTGTTATACATAACCATTTTTGATATATTCTGATCACCCTCAAGCTCACCAACATACATTTGCAAAAATTCAGATTGTCGCTCTTCAGCTGTTTCAATTCCAATAGCTTTATAGTAACTTGTTGGATTTTCAAGAATTTTCATAATTCCTCGACTCATACTTTCAAGATAGACTCTTGAGTCTTCATCTTGAATTAGCTCTTTAAAATCATCTTTTGAGAGTTCATAAACGGCAACAGGAAATTTCTTTTCAACAACATTTCCTTCGCTATCAGCAATCTTAACTTTTACATCTTTAATTCCAGAAGTGTGAAAACGGTAGTTTATAGAATTTCCACGAATCTCTTCATAGCCTCGACCCTCGTCAAAATCAATCATCTGTTTTACAATTCTATTTCTTCCGTCCCGAATAACTGTAACGAACCTCATCTCTTTGAAAATCTTATGATCGCCCTCGATCATTAAATCGCTAATATCAGCAACAGTAGAAGTTCTTCTTTCACTTTTGTCTCTATCTCGAGAGAGGATCTCAATTTTTTCTGTTTTTGTTGAAATTAGCTCTTGTTCTGGAATATGAAACACTTTTGAATAAGCAGTTCTTGTATCAAATGTCTCTTTACACGAAGCCTGTTTGTCAAGAGAAATACCAACCTTTGCAATTTCTGTGTCTCCAAAAATTTCAATAAAATCTGTATCTTTTAGATTTTTAATTGGTTCATTCCCTTTTGTTTTTCTTTTGTAAAGTTCATCATTATAAATGTTGCTTAAAGTTAAATAATTGTTTTCAAGCTCAATATGTCCATTCAGGTAAATCTCCTGAGAAACAAGGTCGGGAGCAGTCGAATTTTTAATAATCGAATTTGCAATTAAACCTTTTCCATAGAGACTCATTCCCTTTCCATAATTTTTAACAAGAAGAGAGTTGAAAATTCTCACATTCCCAAAAATAGCACCACCATAAGTTGCACTGTTGTTAAAAAGTAGAGTGTTTGTAATATTCAATTTTGCTGTGTGTGGAGTGCAAATTGCACCACCTTTATAAGCTCTATTCTTTGTTAGATTTGATTGAGTAATTGTTATATCAACTGCATCAATAGCTCCACCATTTCGTCCAGCTGAATTGTCGCAAAGAGTTGAATATCTGATTTTTATATCAAACCCTTTTATTGCACCTCCGCGATTTGTAGCTCTGTTTTCAGAAAAAATAGTATCTGTAAAAGTCCCATTTTTTGTTAAGATAGCTCCACCCTTATAGCTACTATTCCTTTTGAAATCAGAACTTGTTGCGATTACAATATCAGATGAGATAGCCCCACCAACTCTATTTGTGCTGTTTAAAATAAATGTTGAGTTCTCAATTGAAACTCTTGTTGATTTTATAGCTCCACCGCCGTATTTTGAACTGTTCCCAAGAAAATATGCACTAGAAATTTTAGAATTTTTTGAAAAGATAGCTCCGCCATATTTTGCCTCATTTTTTCTAAGAATTGAGTTTTCTAAATCAAGTGTGTCTGCAAAAATAGCTCCGCCATAATTCTCAGAAATATTATTAGACATATTTACATCAAAGACTCTAGCTTTTATGCTTTTTATTGCACCGCCATCATATTTTGCACGATTATTTTTAAATATAACTTTTTCAACTTTTAAACCACTTTCACCATAAAATCCTCCACCATAACCACTTGAATTGTTAGCAAGAGTTGAGTTCTTTATAAGTGCTGTTTGTGTGCTAAAAATTCCGCCACCATGTTTTTTTGAGTAATTATATGAAATTGCAGAGCTGTTAATAACAAGATTTTTTCCTGAAAAAACACCTCCTCCAATTCCTCGTGATGATTCATTTTTTGCAATAATAGAATTATTTACAATAATAGTTCCACCAGCATGAACACCGCCACCATCATAATCAGAACGGTTATAAGCTATAACAACATTATCTAAATCAAGTTCTCCGCTATTTTCAACAAAAACACCTCCACCTTGATTTTCAGTGTAGCCGTTTTGAATTGTTATTCCAGAGATATTTACAATTATTTTATATTTTTTGTTCGAGACTTTTATTGTTGAACGAACACCATTCCCATTAACAATAATATTGCTTCTATCAACTCCGTCTGCTCCTTGGATTGTCAAATCAAAATCTTCTGTTGATTCGTAGTAGAAAGGGTATCTAAAAGTTGATAAATACCTTCCTCCTGCGAGGATAATCGAGTCATCTTCTTGATTATTTTCGGCACTCTTTAAGGCTAAATAGAACTCTTTTGCATTTGACACATGAAAATCTTTTCCATAAAGTTGTAGAAAAAGAGAGAAGAAAATAATGAGAAGTTTCAAGTTTGTCCTTTAAATTTTAAATTTTAACAACCTTCTGGTGTAAAACAGAAGTCAATAGAATCGGTTGTCTGCGAATAATTATTTATGTCGGTTGAATCATAAGTTTGCGGATCGAAACTTGGAAATGCACTCTCTCGACAAACAATATCTTTATCGCTTTCACTGTAATACTTGACAAAGAATTTTGTTCCTGCAAGTGTTGAGTCATAGTAAATATTTGCAATTTCTGCACCATTTTTCGGATCAAAAATATAGTGAATTCCATATTCAAAATCGCCAGATGATGTAGTAGTCATTGTTTGATGATAAACAAGAACTTTACTAAAATTGTTTCCAATATTAGTTTCATGTCTTGAAAGAAGATAAATTAAACCGTCTGGACTTTGAGTTGCATCTGGTGAAGCAGGTGAATTATCATCAACAGTCCTTTCATATCCAGTTGTTGAACTAACTCCACACTCAAAAAGATCGTATGTCATTTCCGTATTTCGTTTTGTTGATTCAATATTGAAAAAATAGTCTTCTGAAGCACCAGTTGGTTTTCCATTTTTTAACTCAGTCATCTCAATTTCAATATTTTCCATTCCCTCTTTTAAACCAATAACTTGCATCGTAAATTCAATTCCATTTTCAGTATTTTCTTGAAAAAGTTTTTTCTCTATAAAAAGACTAATAATTTCTCGCTCATTGATTAAAGCTTCATCTTTAATATCAAATTTCAAGTCATTACCAAGAGTATTTGAAGCATATAGAGTAATATTGACCTCATCGCCATCTGCTACAATGGGATAAGTTGCTCCCTCATTTTTGATGGCTGTAATTGAGAGTTGCTTTTCAACTGTAATTGTAAAATCGATTTTTTTCTTATATGTTCCATTATCAAGCTCAACTCTAAATTTATCTATACCAAGAATGTTAGAAGAAGCAACTTGAATTGTGTAGTCATACTCTTTATCAACTCTTGCTTGACCGTCAAGTGTAAGAGTAATTCTGTCGTCAGTAATTGCACCTTCACCCTCTAGCTTTTTAAGAGTTATAACTTCATCTTGCTGAGTAGGTGTAGAACGAATTCTAATTTCAAGATTTTGATTTGTTCCCATTGTAAAATCGTAACTTGAAACATTATTGTAGTCTGGAAGAGTTAATGTAAAATCTGTAACAAGAATTGAATCATCTACAACATCTTCTTCTGTATCTTCGACATCTGTTGTATTATCTACATTGCTGTCTACCGATTCATCTTCGTTTGAAACAACTTCATCATCCAAGCTAGGGACATCATCGACAATAGTACCTGTATCTTCATTTACATCAACAACACTATCTGTTTCATCAATTTCATCTATTGTTTCATCAGGAGTAGCTTCTTCGATTACTGTTTCTGTTGTCTCTTCATCGTCATCAATATCTAAAATCTCTTTATTGATCTTATCAACAACTTCACAACCACTAAAAAAAGAGAAAAAGAGGAGATCAGTGCAAAAATAGTTAGTATCTGTCTCATTTTAATACTCCCCGTAATCCTCTTCTCTGTAGTTTGTCCCCTCTATCTGATTACTAATTTCGTCATAGTAGTATTGTTCATCTTCTGGACTTAAAACACTATCACTCATTTTGTCACAATACTTTCCATCAGACTGATCAATGTAAGTATATGTTGCAACAGAACCAAAAACACCCCCCACTAGGGAGGAAACCATTAATACGGCAACAGCTGTTAGCATTTAAAACTCCTTTTAGTCTTCACCAATTGTTTGCCCACTATTCTCAATCTCCTCAAGAACACAAGCTTCGTCTTCATTATAACAACCATCTTGGAAAACACCTCGATATAAATTTCCATCGTTATAAACAAAGAAATTTTTATCTTCATAATTATTTGTAAATTTAACTTTTCCAATTTTATTGTTGAAAGCATCTTTCACAAACATCGTAATAGGAGTTGTTGTTGAGAATGAAGCACCCGTAATAGGTGTATATGTAAATGTTGTTGTTCCTTTTAATGAAAGAAGAGAAACCCCACTATCATCTTCAAGATTATCTGTGTTTTTAAAAGTTCCACTTTTTACACAACTCTCATCATAAACTGTTGGAAGTTGATCCGCACTTTCATCTGTTCTATTGCTAACAAGAACATGAACATTTCTCATAGGAACGTATCTAACAGTTGTAATATCTGAAACATTTGCTTGTTCTGGACTTGCATTATCTAAAGCAACAATTGCAAGATCAAAATAATCTAAACTATTGTTTTCAACCTCTAAAACTGGACAAAGAGTATCAAGACCACTTGTTCCTTTTGCTTTATCAACAGTCATAACATAGTTATCTTCATCAGCTAAATTATCAACACCGCTAACATCGTTAATTCTATCTTTAAAAATCATGTAATTAACTGTATCATCAAGTGTTCCAAGTGCTTTATCTCCAGAAATAACATAAAATTTAGTAGATTCAATCTTATCGCCATTTACAAATGAGACAACAGGTTTTGTAGGTTTTTTGACATCAATGGAGATATTAAATTCATCTCTTGAGAGTCGTCCATCTGTTGCTGTAATTGTTATAAATTGAAGAGCATCGCTTAAATCAGGAATTTCAAAATAATCTAACATTAAGTTTTGATAAGGACTAATTCCACCAAGTGAAGTTGTTCCAAGAGAAATTCTTTGCATTGGAAAATCAAATGCTTCTAAGTCCTCGTTGATACCATGTAAATTAACTGTAACATACCCGCTTAACTCATCTTCAATTCCTTTAACATTTACATCGCTGATTGTTAAATTGAAATAGTTTCGAGTAATTCCTCTCTCATTATCAAATTCTCTAATGTAGTTTTTTGTAATACTAGGAGCAGTTGTTCCATCGTCAATAATTCCAAAATCTAATTGCAAGTTATCAATTGTATCAAGATAAACCCAGTAAGCTTTTTGATTATGTGTTGAGAAAAGATTGTATTCGTTATACCATCTATCAATTTTCCGAACTGGTGAAAGGCTTTTCCAATAAATCCGACCCTCTTGCGAACTAGTTTCACTACCAACAATCATAGTCGGTAAGTAATTTGTAGATGATGCAAAAGCCTCTGAAAGAGTTATTAGTGCATTTGTAGCGATGAGGTCGCTTGTTGAAATTGAATTTCCATTTAAATTTTCTACCGCACCCTGATAAGCTTCAAGTTCAGAAGCATTACTCGGGAACGAAAAATCAATAACTCCGTCTTCGCCAATACCCAATTTAGACAATCCATTTCCTTGGAAAACACTTAAAATTGAACCTCTTGTTTCAGGAATATCAAAAGATTTATTAAGAGAGAGAGAGTCATCAGAGACATTGTCTTCAGCAATTACTTCTCTTAAAAGAATATTATACATGTTTGAATTTACAACAATATATTCACTCTGATTTCCATCAACATCACTACCGTTTTCATCAAAAATATAGAATTTAACAGTAATATCTCCACCATCAAAAGTTTGAGTAGTGTTAAAATCAGAACCAATTAGAGATGAAAAATTCGAGTCTTTTTTGATTATTGCAGTGTCATTTGGAATACCATCATCATTTTCATCATTCAATAATTCTGCATTTTCACCATTACCTTGATAAATACCAATATATAGATCACCTTCTAAATTAGGATCATAAGTGTATGTTTTAGTATACGTAGTGTCTTTGATGTAAAATGTATTTTCAGAAACAACAAGAATTGATTCATTATCTTCAATAGTTCCACTAAAATCTATATCTATTGCATAAGCTTTAAGAAGTTTTCCATAGTTTGGAGAAGAAGCAGTATCATCTCTAGTAAAATCTTTGTTGTTAATAACACTAACTGCCGTTTCTAAAGTTGTTCCAAGAGACAGAGTTTCAATTGATTTATTTATTTCAGTTTCATTTCCGTCAATACCAACAGAATAAGCAGTTATTTCAAATTCAGCATCACTAGCTTGAGTAATTTGTGAAGTTAAATTTGGTTGAACGAGAAGTGCATAATCACCATATTGAGAAATTAATTGACCAGCTTCTAACTCTTCACCAGAGAGAGTTTTTCCAGTAGTTGTTGTAACATCAAATTCAACTTTAAATTCATCATCTGAAATAATCACAAGACCATCGTCTTCACCAATCGGATAAGCTCGAATATTAAAGGCTTGAGTCGAAAGTTCCCCAGTAGCAATTGCATTTTTTACATTTTCATTAATTGTTCTAGCTACATTTGATGCAAGATTTTCATTTGTTCCAATATATAAATCAAGACTCTCGATTTTCACAGTATTTACACCAAAAGGATCAGAAATATAAATCTTTTCAATTGTCTCATCCCAATCTTCAAAAACAATTCCTGTAACACTTCGCCGAATTGTTGAAGTTGGAAGAGTTAAAAGATTCCAGCCTTTAGTCGCAATATTCTTATAGACTGAATTTGATGTAATTGTTACACTTGTGTCTCCAAGAACAAGCCCTGATTTAATATCTTTTGTAGTCCAAAACATTTTATCAGATGTTCCAATATTTGAGAATATATCAATATCACCGCTCTGAACTTCTTTTAATTTAATATCTGTTTGACTACTATAATTGATTTTAAGAAGAATTGAATTATCAGCAATTTTAACAGCTTGTAATGAGAATCCATCCGCACCACTATTATAATTTGTTTGATCTTTTAATTCAGTTAGAACAGAATCTATATCACTATCAGTAAAGTTTATATCATAAGAACTACTATTAACAGTTAAAATTAAATTACTAGGAGTTCCCTTTCCATAATTGTCATTTAATTCAAGTGTCTGGATATAGTCAAATGTGTTATCGTTTGAAATATAAGTATCATTTTTAAATTTCATCCAATAACCTTTACCTGCTTGAAGCTCTTCAAAGTCATTTTGTGTATTTTTATTACTGTAATCTAACCAAGTTCCATCAATACTGTTGTATGTATAAATTCTAAGCTCCGAACCTTCTGCAAGATCATTATCTCCATCAAGCGGAACTTGATGTTTTGTTGTTACATAATCACGAAGTTCTCTTTCATAGTTAGAGTAAAGAGTGAGGTTTGCATCTCCAAAACCTGGGTTGTCATTCAAGTATAAATCAACAATTTCATTAACTGGTTGTGTTTTTTCAGAAAGAGCTTTTTTGTAATCTTCATTGTCAGAAGCAGGAAAATCAGCAGAATCTAAATAAACATCTGTTCTGCTTTGAGTAAGTGGAACTTCATAGATTTTATTCTCATCATAATCTAGTGAAAAAACAAGTGTAGCAACTGTATCAGTTGGGTGTCGGAAAACGGCTATCTCATCTCCACCACTTTGTCGGTAAACGAATTTATCAATCGCCATACCTGTATAACCGTCTCCACCACCACTGCTGTATTGTTTTACATTTTCACAACTAATTTGTGAAGAATCAACATCAACAACTAGGGGAGATAGAGAACCAATAGCTTCTTCAACTTTAATTGAGAAAAGCCAATAATAGCCCATCATATCATCTGTAACATCAGCTTCAGAACTCGTTTTTGTTCTGATTGTTGAACCTGCTACTGGTTCTTCGCAATAAAAAGAAGTGTATTCTGATTGACTACCCGTATTTGAGTATTCAACACCATAAACATTGTTATAAAAACCTGCAACACCAACCATTTGCCAACTACCACTTCCATTCTCATCAGTAAAGAGTCTAATATACTTAGGACTCAAATCACCTGCTGATGAAAGAAGAGTTTGAAAAATTAATGTTGCTAAAAAGAGCTTAGAAATTCGCCCCAACATCTGGAAACCTCCGTGAAATATGCACCTTTTCGGCAAGTAATATCTGAATTGACAATCGTCTAAATATCAAATTCATTTAAAAAATCATCTTCTGAATATATCGCTATTTCTAGCTTTTCTGCCTTGCTTTTTTTGCTTCTGCCATTCTCTCCGCAAAGCAGAATATCAGTCTTTTTTGATACAGAACTGGAGAAAGTTCCGCCTAAATTTTCGATGATCTTAACAAACTCTTTTCGACCCATGGAAAGTGTTCCTGTAATTGCGACAGATTTTCCCGCCAACTTTCCAATTTTAGAAGAACTTTGAGTAATCTTAGGTTTAGAAAGTTCTATAATTCTTTCAATTTTAGTTCTATTTTTTATTAAAAAGTCGGAAATAGAATTTGAAATTTCTTCACCAAAACCGTCAAGATTTTGAAAATCATCTTTTGATTTACTTAAAAATTCAATTCCAAAAGCATTTGCGATAGATTTTGCACCAACATCACCGACTCCAGAAATTCCTAAACCCGTAATGAGTTGCCAAAGTTCCCGATTGCTAACAGAAGATTCAATTGCAAAAATAACTTTTTCCGCACTTTTAGAACCGAAACGAGGAAGCATTGAAAGTTCTAAAATATCCAAGTCATACAAATCAGCGATCTCTTTCAGCAAATTATTTTTAAAAAGAGTTTCGACAATTTTTTTACCAATTCCTTTGATGTCCATTGATTTTAAATAATGCTCAATAGAATTGATAGCTCTTGCTTCACAGGAAAGATTTTGGCAAAGAATGAGAGTTTTGTCTTTAAAAAGTTCAGAGTTACAAACTGGACAATTTGTGAGAATTTCGATTTCAGAATCTCCATTTTGTGCCGAAATGATTTTTGGAATTACATCGCCACGACGAACAACAATAATTTCAGAATTGAGACGAATTCCTAATCTGGCGACCTCATCGATATTGTGAAGAGTTACACGACGAACAGTAACACCACCAACTTCAACAGGTTTGATTTCTGCAACTGGAGTAACAACACCAGTTCGACCAACTTGCCACTTTACCGATTTTAAAATACTTCTTTTTTCAACCGCTGGAAATTTAAGAGCAACCGCCCATTTTGGAAATTTAGCCGTAAAACCTAACCGTTTTTGCATTTTGAAAGAATCAACTTTTAAAACAATTCCATCTAATTCAAGTTCATTTTTCTCTCGACCACTTAAAATAAAATTGTAAAAATTCTGGACATCATCAAAATTTTGGATACTTTTTCTTTCCGTATCTCTAAATCCCAATGAAATTAAAAATTTCAAAGTCTCCGAAAAATTCTCAAAATCTAAACTATTTTTACCTATTCCGTGTGGAAAAAAGCTTAATCTTCTTTCACCTGTAATATTTGGGTCAAGTTGTCGCAAAGCTCCTGCTGAAGCATTTCTAGGATTTGCAAAACCCTCTAATTTCTGAAAATCTCTTTTCAATATCACAACTTCCCCACGAATTTCAATATCTTCCAAATAATCTATTTTCAGTGGAATCGACTTTATTCTTTTTGCATTTGCCGTAACATTTTCACCAATTTTTCCATCACCTCGGGTAATCGCTTTTTCCAAATATCCATTTTTGTAGATGAGGTTCAAGCTCACTCCATCCATTTTTGGTTCGCAATACAATTTTGGCTTTTCTAACTTTTCCCACCAATCTTTAAATTCTTCAATTGAAAAAATATTTTGCAAACTCCAAAGAGGTTCTAAGTGTTCAGCTTTTTCAAATTTTTCAGAAACCTCATCGCCAACTCTATTTGTCGGAGACTCTGCTAAAACTTTTTCAGGATTCTCTTTTTCCCAACTTTCAACTTTTCTGTAAAGTTCGTCATATTCACTATCTAAAGCAGTTGGCTTATCTAAAACATAATATTCGTAAGCCCACACATTCAGTTTTTTAACAGCATTTTTATACTCTGTAAAATCCAAATTTTCTCCTTTAAATTAAAAGAGAAATTGTATACTTTTAAAAGTAGAACTTAGTATCCGAAATCTGCATAAATTGGTAAGTGGTCAGAAAATCCCTTTCCAATATGTCTCTTCATCTTATCTTTTTGCCAACGATAAACTTTGCCTTTTTTATTTAGAACTCCTCCATCTCTAAAAACTTTGAAAGTTCCATCAACAAATTCAACCCCTTTTCCGTCTAAAAGACCTTTTGAGATAATCACATTGTCAAGTGTCTCTTTTTTTCTGCCATAAAGATAACTCCATCTATCATCTTCTGGGAGTTCATTCCATAAATTATAATTCAATTCGTTGCTACTCTGTTTTGCTACTTTCTCTTTTGTTGTATCTTCAATCTCAATTTCCATTCCAAACATCTTTTTAAATTTAATTGTCATGTCCCAATCATTCACTTCTATCGTTTTAAGAGTATGGTTTATTCCTGTTTCCCCGTCAGAATCGTTTAAATGTTTGCTTTTGACAAAAGTTTTATATTCATTGTAATTACTATTAAAATCTCCTAACAAAATGTATGGAGTATCACTTGGAAATTGATCAAGTCTTTTTTTAAGAGCCTCTGCACTTTTAATTCGTCGACTCTCACCGCCCGATTTTGATTTCCAGTGATTTACGAAAATATAGAGAACCTCATCGCCAATTTTTACACCAACTTCCAAAATATCTCTATTCATCGGGTGATTTGAAACCTTGACTTCTGAAATCGATTCAATTGGAAATTTTGAAAGTAGTGTAGTTGTTACAGAAACTCTTTTACTCTTTTTCTGTTTTGTATCAGCAATCGCACTATATTTATAATAAATTCCCTTTTTCTTTATCTCATCTCGCAAATCAAGAAGTGCATTTTTATTCTCAATTTCTTGAAAAGCGATAATATCTGCATCCAATTGTGCAACAACAAAAGCGATATTTCCCAACTTTTTTTTGTAAATAACACTGTTCCAACCAGATTCACTATTTGGAATATACTCTTTGTATTCTCCGCCAGAATAATCTAAATCAAATAGATTTTCCACATTGTATGAAGCAACTCGTAATCGCTTTTCGCCAATCTCTCTTTTTCCACTATTTTCACCACAAGCGGAAAAAGTTAAAAAAACTAAAAATGAAATTGCTATAAATTTCATAATTTATCCTTTATATATTTTAAATTTAAAGTAGTCTATCTATTTTTTGAAAGAGTTGCGATGAGGTCGCAACTTAAAAGAGTATTTTATTATTTCTGATTTTTTTCTGCAATATCTCGGCAAGTCCGACAATATTTTGCATGTGGTTTTATTTCCAATCTCTCAAACTGAATATCTTCGGAACACATTTCACAAACTCCAAAATCTTCAGGTTCATTCACTAATTTTGAAAGTGCCTCTTCAATCTCTTCTAGCTCTTTTTCTTGCAAAGAAACAAGCATTTGGTCAGTGTGTGAGTCTATGCTAATAGATGCAAAATCACCGTCATCACAAATATCAACTTGACTCAAATTATTGAGAGATATTTTCAAGCTATTCAAATTTTCAAGAATAGATTCTTTTCTATTTTCCAAAAGTTCTTTAAATTGTTCTAAATTTAAATTTTCCAAAGATTTTCCTATTTATGGTATGAGTGTCCGCCATTTATCGAAAGTCCGCGATAAATCTGTTCGAGAAGAACAATTTTTGCAATTTTGTGACTAAAAGTTAGTGGTGAAAGTTGCAAAAGAAGATCTCCACTTTTTCTAAATGTCTCATTAAATCCCCAAGCTCCGCCAATAAAAAAGTTTGTTCGTGGATTTTCATGGAGAATTTTTGCAAAACCGTTTGTATCAACTTTTTTGCCAAGCGGGTCTAAAATAATATTAAAACTATCTTTTGAAAGATATTTTTGTAGAGAATTTTCGTAGCTTTTTTCAATTTCAGGAATATTTTCAGAAGCTTGAGTTTTTTGTATCTCTTTGTTCCAAATATTTGTTTCAGAAACTCTCCCGAATTTGAGAGAATTTTTAATTAAATGTTGCGAAATTGAATCAAATTCGTCTCGGTCTTTTTTTCCGATCCAAAAAATATCGACTCTATTCACGGGTGAGGAATCTTAATTTTTGAATTAAGTAAAAATCCAACAACAACTATGTAAATTGTGTAGAAAAGTGGATTTGTGATAATTTCAAATTGCCAAAAAAGAAGTGAAACCCAAAGCAAAATTGCACCGAGTGGAGTCGGAATTCCTGTAAAGAATTTTTCAGCTTCACCCTCATTGCTATTCAAATTGAAACGAATAAGTCGTCGAAGTCCTGAAATTGTATAAAGCACAAAAGCTATTCCAAAAATTGCTGGATTTAAATCTGAACTTTTGAAAATTGCAAAATACAAGAGAAGAAGCGGAACAATTACAAAAGATAAAAAATCCGCAAAAGAATCAAGTTGAATTCCAAATTGAGAAGAAAGCCCGAATTTTCGAGCCACTTTTCCATCAAGAATATCAAAAGCTCCGCCAATCCAAGCGGAGATAACGGCAAAATTATAAAGTTCCTGCGAAATAAAATATATCGCTAAAACTCCCGCCGTTATATTTAAAAAAGTGATTGTATTTGCTAAATTGAAATCACTCTCTTTTTGGAAAAGGATCATTTCAGTGAAACTCCCTCGCCTTTTACAACTTTTCCAATTTTATAGCCGTCAGTTTTTTGAAGAACCTCATCGCTATTTTCTGGAGAAACAACAACTACCATTCCAACACCCATATTGAAAGTTCGCCACATTTCACTCTCCTCGACATGTTCGCCAATTGTTTTAAAAATACCATGAACTCTGATTTTGTCTTTCTCGATTTCCGCACCTAAATTTTCAGGGAAAACTCGAGGTAGATTTTCAAGAAGACCGCCACCAGTAATGTGTGCAAGTGCATTGATTTTTTCTTTCAATTCTAAAAACTCTTTCACATAAATTCGTGTCGGAGTCAAAAGAGTTTCGAGAAGTTCGCCCTCTAATTTCAAATTCATTTTGTCAAAAAGCACTTTTCTCGCTAGTGAAAAACCGTTAGAATGCAAACCGCTACTTGGTAGAGCGATGAGGTCGTCCCCTTCTGAGATTTTTCCCCGTCTATCAATTTCATCTTCTTCCGCAATTCCAACTGCAAATCCTGCTAAGTCAAAATCACCTTCCGAATACATCGATGGCATCTCCGCAGTCTCCCCGCCAACAAGTGAGCTTTCCGCTTTAATACAACCGTTTGCAATTCCTGAAATCACACTTTCCGCTTCGTCAATTGCTAATTTTCCTGTTGCATAATAGTCGAGGAAAAACATCGGTTTTGCAAAATTACAAATTAAATCATTCACACACATCGCTACTAAATCTTCACCAACTGTATCAAATCTTTTTGAGTCAATCGCTAATTTTAGTTTTGTTCCAACTCCGTCAGTCGCCGAAAGTAAAACTGGGCTTTTATACCCCGTCGGCAATTTATATGCACCTGCAAATGAACCAATTCCGCCAAGAACATTTCCGTCAAAACTCTTTTTTACGATTGGTTTAATTCTCTCCACAAGGGAGTTTCCAGCATCAATATCGACACCAGAATCTTTATAACTTACTTTACTCAATTTTTCTCCTAATTTGCTCCAGCACTATTTAAAGCTGATGTTAAATCTGCACCCGAAAGTGATGTTTTATCATCTCCGTTCTCTTCATCAATTAAGATTTGGAACAAGTCGCTAACATCTTCTGGATTCTCACTGATATAAGCAGAAATTCTTTCAAGCAGAATATCGTATTTCATTGAGTCCTCATTAAAGTTGTTATCAAGTCCAAGAGAATTTTCGATGTTTTTCTTCATTGCTGAATACTTCTCATTAATATCTTCTTCTAGCTCTTCGTCATTTGCAAGTGAATAAGCATAATCGTCGTCGTCTTCTTTCACCTCTTCCAACATTTTGAAAGCAAATGGCTGAACAACTTTTCGATAGAAGATAAACAGAATAATACCTGCAATGATATATTTTATTATATTTTCAAATGGACCTAAATATTCCTGAACTCTGTCTTGCCATGTCTCCATAACAATACTTCGATCAAGATGATCTTTAACCGATTTGAATTGGAAATTTCTGACTGAGACATCATCGCCTCTCTCTAAATTTATACCAATTGCCTGAACAACTAAACCTTGAATTGCATCAAGTTGAGTCTGTTCTAGTGGAAGATATTCCCATTCACTAGTATCTTTTCCATTTTCATCTTTTTTCTTTTGATAAGTTCCATCAACAACAACCGCAGCAGTTATTCTTCTAATTCGAGAAAATTCTGCTTTTTTGCTAGAAACAGTTTTTGAAATTTCATAATTTGTTGTTGCTTTACTCTTTTCATATTTCTCTTTGTCTTCGCCATTTAAACCTTGAACTGGACCTATGTTACTAACTGCACCTGGAACTCCGCCAATATCTTTTGGGCTAGAACCTTCTCGCAACTCCTCTAAACTCTGTTCGCTACGAATTACAGATTCTGGATCAAAATATTCACTTTGGCTCTCTTCTCTCGAAAAATCAAACTCAATTGTAACTTTTGCAACAACTCTTTCAGTCCCTCCAATAAATGGAGCAAGAACCTCTACAATCTTATTTTCATAAAGTTTCTCATACCGATTTTTGTACGACATTTGAATTTTTGCTTCTTCGCTTGATGTAGAAATTTCATCTCCATCACCAAGGTCTTCACCAAAACTATTTACAATTGAAACATCTTCTGGAGAGAGTTTTGGCACTGATGAAGCAACAAGATGTTGAATCCCTTTTACCTGTTTTGGCTGTAAAATCATGCTTTCTCGAAGGGAAATCACAACCGAAGCAGTTGGTTTTACTTGTCGTGCTACAAAAAGTGAATCTTGCGGAAGTGCAATATGAACTTTTGCGGAACTGATTGGATCAAGCAACTCAATTGTTTTTGATAATTCACCCTCAATTGCTCTTAAATATTTAATTTTTTGATCAAAATCTGTCGCTCCAAATTCTTGCTCATTAAAAAGTTCAAATCCAACTCGAGTATCTTTTGGCAAACCAAGTTCAGAAACATGAATTCTTGCTTTTGGCAAATCTTCATTTGCAACTTTGATTGTTGCCAAATTATTATTTTTCTCTTCAATAGAATAATCAATACCATTTTGCTTGAGTGCTTCAACAACTTTTCCAGCTTCTTGATATGGTACTCCCTCAAATAGAGGTTTATAACCGTAACTTTTATCTTCTGCTGTTGAAACAATTACAAGAAAAATTAGAAATCCGACGACTGCTAAAAGGGAAGCACCAACGATAAGTTTCTGATTTGTATTTAATTTTAGAAATTCTTTTGATAGTTGTGTTAAAAGTTCTTTAAAATTCATCGATATATCTCATATAAATACTATGTTATGCTTTCAAAAATCTCGAAGAATCTGCTATTTTCTTCGGGTTTTCCAATTGTAACTCTGATCGCATTCAAATTATAACCCCTTAAGTTTCTAACAATGATTCCCTCTTTAAGAAGTTTGTCAGATAAAGTTGTGGAATTATATCTATCGGTTAGTAAGATAGTAATAAAATTTGTGTGGCTTTCAATATAATTTAAACCATGTTTTTCTATAAATTCAACATATCTTTTCATTTCTCTAAAATTTATCTCAATGCTGTTTTGAACAAAATCCCAATCTTTAAGAGCTTCAATAGATGCAAGAAGTGAAAGAGTTGTGATGTTGAAAGGTGGTCGCATTTTTAAAATATTTCTAGTAATTTCAGGTTTTGCAATTCCATAACCAACTCGCATTCCGCCAAGACCATAAGCTTTTGAGAAAGTTCCTGTATAAATCACATTTGGGAAAGTTTCAACTAAATCTTTTGGTTCAATTTTGAAATTATCATCTTTTACAATTGCATATTCCATATAAGCACCATCGAGAACAACAAGAGTTTCAGGAGATATTTTTTCTAAGAAATCATAAACTTCATTTTTTGAGAGTGCATCACCAGTTGGATTGTTTGGTGTGCAAATATAGATGAGGTCAGGATTCTCATTTTTTGCAATTTCTAAAAATTGTTCTAAATCATGATGAGTAGAATCGGTTGTGAGAATTTCTGCACCCATCTGTTTTGCATAAATTGAATACATCGCAAAAGTAATTTTGTTCATTAAAACTTTTGAGTTTGAATTCAGTTTTGCACGAGAGATCATCTCAAGAACTTGATCACTACCTGCACCTATAACTATTTGATTTTCATCAACTCCAAATTTATCAGACAATCCTGTTTTTAATTCAAACATAGAATCGTCTGGATACATATAAGCATATTTTGCTTTTTCAGAAATTGCACTCGAAACTTTTGGACTCATTCCAAAAGGATTCTCGTTACTAGCCATTTTAATAATTTTCTCTTTTGGAACACCGAATTCGCGAACAACAAGTTCTATCGGTTTTCCAGCTTCGTAAAGTTCCAAAGCATCTAAGTGTCTATTAAATTTCAAAACATCTCTCCTAAATAATTTTAAAATTATATTTAAATTAGGGAGTCTCTAAAGGATTTACCTTTGGAACTCGATTCTTTTTTCCACTCCATATCAATCTCAATCAAACCGCTGAGTTTTTGAGTAGAAGCGATTGTTCCTTCACGAACTTTTTCATGTTTATATGTATAAATTCGGAAGCCATTCTCATACATGCCAAGTCGAACTGGTGTCGATGTTGAATAAGTAGTTAAAACTGCATCGCAAGTCATTCGACTCTTTAAAAGTTTAAAATATTCAACAGTCCATAGCGATGGAGAAATTTTTGGACTAAAAGCATCTTGATAAACAATGTTGAATTTCTGACCATCATACTCTTTTAAAAAATCACGACTATCTTTAAAATGGACATAAATTCTTTTGCTTTCACTTTCATATTTTCCATTTTCCGCAATTGAAACAATAATTTCACGGAGAGGCTCGAATATTTTAGGATAAGGAAAATTGGAAAGAGTTTCAACAAGTTCTCTATCAATTTCTGGTGAATGAATTTCAACTTCAACATCACTATTTAAAAGCGAATATAGAGTTGTAAAAGTGTTAAAACCCAATCCAAAATTTATATCTAAAATTTGCAACTTCTCTTTTTTTTGAATTGAAAGTGCTGGAATTATATGTTTGTAAAGAGCTTCACTTAAAGCTCCATCTTTTGGTGAGTGATAATGTTCGCCAAACTTTTCTGAAAAAAGTGTGTATGAACCATCACTGCTTTTAACTAAATTTTCCACAAATTTTCTCTTTAAACTTTATTTAATAAATAATTCAAATACTACATCAATTCTATCAAAACAGTTTCCATTTTTGATTTTAATTTTTAAAAATTTACAAAACCTTATATTTATAATTTTGTAGGGCATTCTCAATCTCTTTGCGATGCTCAGAACCTTTAATTTCTAAATCAATAGAGACATTTGCATCTCCATAGGAAATTGAAGTATCAGTTCTGTCATATCCAATATGAACAATATTTGCACCAAGCTTGTCAAAAACTTCAGTTAAATTTTTAAGAGAACCGTGTTTGTCAATAAGTGTAATTTGCAATTTAAGTTTTCGATTTGATTTGACAAGACCTTTTTCAATAATTACAGAAAGCATGGTAACATCAATATTTCCGCCACTTGTAATAACAGCGATATTTTTATACTTGTCTAAATCAAATTTTTTGTGCATAACAGAAGCAACACCAACCGCACCTGCACCTTCGACAATGATTTTGTGATTTTCAAGAAGATACAGAATTGCTGAAGCGATCTCTTCATCATCAACTGCAACGACCTCATCCACATACTCTTTCAAATATTGCAAAGTGATTTCAGAACCATTTTTAACAGCAATTCCATCGGCAATAGTTTTAACAGGAGAGGAGACTGTTTCGCCTTTTTCAAAACTCTGCTTTTGTGCAGTTGCTCCAGCAGAAACAACTCCGATGATGTCGATTTCTGGTTTTAAAGATTTAATCGCTGTTGCAACTCCAGAAATTAGTCCGCCTCCGCCAATGGGAACAACAACAGCATCAAAATCTATACCACTCTGTAAAAGCTCAATCCCAATTGTTCCCTGTCCCGCAATAACATCAGAATCTTCGTATGGGTGAATAAAGACTTTTTCATTCTCTTCTGCCAATTTTTTTCCATATGAATAAGCATCATCATAAAGAGTTCCATGTAAAATAACTTCTGCACCGTAGCTTTTAACTCCATTCACTTTTGTAAGTGGAGTATTTTCAGGCATAACAATTGTTGTTGGAATATTAAAATATTGTCCGCTAAATGCTACACCTTGAGCATGATTTCCTGCGCTTGAAGCAACTACACCTTTGCTTCTTTCACTTTCAGATAAGTTTGAAATTCTATTAAATGCACCACGAATTTTAAATGAACCAGTAATTTGTAAATTTTCTGTT
Source organism: Thiovulum sp. ES (assembly GCA_000276965.1). NCBI lineage: Bacteria > Pseudomonadati > Campylobacterota > Epsilonproteobacteria > Campylobacterales > Sulfurimonadaceae > Thiovulum > Thiovulum sp. ES. Next base: position 52,205 of record AKKQ01000007.1, read on the forward strand.
TTTAAGAAAATGTTTTTTCCACTCTCTTTTGAAAGAATTGGAGATTTAACAAATGGAGTCTCTGTTAAAATTTTAGAGAGCCGATCTCTTGCTCCCCAAATTTCACCTAAATTTATCATATTCATCTTTTATTAGAGATTTTAACAAGTTTTAAGTGGTTTTTGTTTAAAAACTATTCTAGTATGTGTTTAGTAATCTTTTTTCATGCTAATATTATATAAGAAATTTAAAGTATCATTTTTGCCCCATTGTCTAAATATTCTTATGGATTTTGTTGGGGTGGGGAGTCAGTGATATTATTCATAAAGGTTATATTTGAGTATAGAAATAGATTTTGGCAATAATAGTGAAATTTACAGATTAAATGAGATTGCTAAACAGGCTGATGGGTCGGCATGGATTCAGGAAAAAGGGACTGTTCTTTTAGCAACAGTTGTTATGGACGAATTAGCAAAATCTGATGATGATTTTTTACCACTCACAGTTCAATATGTTGAAAAATTTTATGCAATTGGAAAAATTCCAAGCGGATTTATTAAAAGAGAAGGGAAACCGAGTGATTTTGAAACTCTAACTTCTCGAATTGTCGATAGAGCATTACGACCAACTTTTCCAAAAGGTTTTAATTACCCTGTTCAGATTTCAATTTTTGCACTGAGTGTTGAAGAGAATGCTGATTTACAAACTCTAGCATTAAAATCTGCTTCAGCTGCTCTTTTTGTTTCATCAGTTCCAGTTAAAAAATCAATTTCAAGTGTCCGAATTGGTCGTTCAGTCGATGGCGGTTTCCTTGTAAATCCAAATGCATCAGAGAGAGCTGAATCTTCACTTGATCTTTTTGTGGCTGGTTCTAAAGAAGAGCTACTTATGATTGAGATGAGAAGTGTTGGTAAAAATGTTGATGGTGTTCAAGACAACGGAAAAATTGATGAAGATGAACTTGTTCAAGCCATTGATTTGGCTCAAAAAGAGTTAGAGAGATACAACACTTTTTACGAAGAGAAATTTTCTAAATTTGTGCGAGAAGAGAAAAATGTAGAACTTGTTCAAAAAGAGGAATCTGAAGAACTTAAAAACTATATTTCTGAAAACTATTCTGAAAAATTGAAAGAGGCTTTAACTCATTTGGCTCAAAGTGAAAGAGCTACGATTTTATCTTCAATTGCTGATGAGGTTCTTGCAAAATTAGAAGAGATTCATGGCGAGAATTTGGAGTGGGATCACGATGAAATTTCTGATGCATTAGCTAAACGAAAAAAAGAGATCATGCGAAGTATGGTTCTTAATGAAAACAAAAGAGCGGACGGAAGAAAAACTACTGAAGTTCGACCAATTACAATTGAGACAAATATTCTGCCACAAGTTCATGGTTCTTGCCTATTTACTCGGGGACAAACTCAAGCACTTGTTACTTTAACAATTGGGTCAAATGAAGATGCACAAATTTTTGAAGAACTTACTTCTGTAACAGGTCAGCAAGAGCAATTTATGGTGCATTACAATTTCCCAGGATTTTCAGTTGGTGAAGCTTCAAGATTAAAAGGAGTTGGACGACGAGAATTAGGACACGGTAATCTTGCAAAAAGAGCTTTGGAATCTAGTTTGGATAATGTTGATGATATGACGGTTAGACTTGTTTCTGAAATCCTTGAGTCAAATGGTTCTTCATCAATGGCGACTGTTTGCGGTGGAGCATTGGCACTTCGAGCTGGTGGGCAATCAACAAGCGAACTAATTGCAGGTGTTGCCATGGGTCTTATTACTGAAGACGATCGATATGCAATTTTGACAGACATCATGGGACTTGAAGATCACGATGGAGATATGGATTTTAAAGTTGCGGGTTCTCGAGATGGAATTACAGCTTTACAAATGGATATTAAGCTTGGTGGAATTTCGCTTAAAGTTTTAACTGAAGCACTTTATCAGGCAAGAGATGCACGAAGCCACATTTTAGGACTTATGGAAGAAGCAGATGCTGAAATCATCGTAAATCGTGATGTTTTACCAAAAGTCGAGAGTTTTAAAATTAGTCCATCAAAAGTAGTTGATATTCTTGGACCAGCTGGAAAAGTTATTAAAGGAATTATTGAAGAGTATTCGGTAAAAATTGATATTGATCGGGAAACTGGCGATGTTAAAGTTGTTGGTCGAAAATATGATAATGTTGAAAATGCTTCTGAATATATTAGAAAATTAGCAGACAATCGACAACTTGATGAAATTTACCAAGTTGGTTCGCGATACCATGGGAAAGTAAAAGACATTGCTAAATTTGGTGCATTTGTTGGATTGCCGTCTGGACACGATGGTATGATTCACATTTCCAAAATTAGTAAAGCACGAATCAACGATATTGCTGATCATCTTTCTGTTGGCGATGAGGTCGAAGTTGAAATTATTGCTATTAAAGGCAAAAAAATCGAACTAAAACGAATTGAAAAATAGGAGCTTTTTTTGAAACATCTAATCTCTCTGAAATCTAAAAATGTCATTGGAACTCTCACTTTAACTGTTGCTACTGCTATTTCTGGTTGTGCGGGTCCTGAAAATGAAGAAGGAAATACACCCACTGAAAATCCTCAAGAGACAGGGAATAAAATCCTTACAATTGAGGAAAAAGCTGAGGGTAAATATGTAATTGTTGATGAAGCACCAACTTCTGGTCCAAATAAAGCAATTATTACAGATATTAACGGGACAACTCGAGTTTTAAATGAGCAAGAGATGCAACAATTTGCACAAACTGAAATGCAAAAAGTTGAAAATGGAACATCTAATTTGACTGCTCCACCAGCTCAACAACAGGATGACGGTTTAGGCATGGGTGAGCTTCTTCTTGCGGGTGCTGCGGGTGCTTTACTTGGTGGTCTTGCTGCAAATGCTCTTTCAAATAATAGTAATTATCAAGCAAATCAACAAAGATACAACCAATCCTCATCTTTCCAATCTCGAATGGGTGGAACTGGTGGTGGTCGAGCTACCTCATCGACATCAACTTCAAAACAGAATTTTTTCAACAAACCATCTTCTACAACTTCAAGTCCAAGCACTTCGAAACCAAGTTTAGGTAAAAGCGGTGGTTCTAGCAGTGGCGGCTTCTTCGGCGGGTAAATAGTAAAATATGGGTTTTAATTCAAACAGAATAGTTGATAAAATAGACCTCTTAATTCCAGATGAGGAGGAACTTACAACTTATGAGAGAACTCAACTTGAAAAGGAGTTTATTTTTGATGAGGTTATGTATAAAACAGGAAGAGGCAAGGAGTTTTCAGTGAATGCTCTTGTAAGTAGTATCGCTCTCATTATTGTCGCTCTTTTTGTTTTTGGAATTAAAATCCATTTCAACAACAGAATTTATGATTTGTCGAGAGATATAAATTATCTTTCAGACGAAAAAGAGAGACTTGTCGAAGAGAATATAGCTCTTCGTATGAAACTTGAAAAAGAGAAGTTTTTTAACGAGATTGAATCAGAAATTTTTTAAGCTTTTTATAAGTCTCTTTCATATAAAATTCCATTCACTTAAAAGCTATAGGGTCTATAGCTCAGTTGGTTAGAGCGCACCCCTGATAAGGGTGAGGTCACAAGTTCAAATCTTGTTAGACCCACCAGATATAGACTTTAAAAACTTACTTTGATGTGGGGAATTAGCTCAGCTGGGAGAGCACCTGCTTTGCACGCAGGGGGTCAGCGGTTCGATCCCGCTATTCTCCACCACTTCAAATATTTCCAAAATGTTTCCAAAAAAATTTAAAATATATTTTCATTACATTTTTCTAGGTCTTTTATGGATATTACACTTTTTTTGATGCTGTTTGGATTTGTTCTTGCTGCATATTCAATTATCGCAAATGATACGATTCAAACCCTTGGAACTTTTTTAAGCTCAAACTCTCATCGACCTTGGTGGATTCTCTGGATTTTCATCGCAACTATTTTTACAGCTGTAATTTTATACGGTTGGTATAGCAGTGGGCATATTGTTGATGGGCAATTTATTGGAGATGTTGCTTATGACCGTTTAAGCAAATTTCCAGTGCCAGAAAATTTCACATGGCTTCTTGTTCTGCCTCCGCTAATTATTTTACTTTTAACAAGATGGGGAATTCCAGTTTCTACAACTTTTCTTGTTTTAACAGTTTTTGCACCGACAAATCTTGAAAAAATGCTTACAAAATCTCTTCTCGGATATGTTGTTGCATTTGGAGCTTCGATTATTTTATATTTGCTTATTAGTAAAATTATTGAAGAGAAGTTTATAAAAAGCAAACCGCACGAAATAAACGATTTGCCAATGCACTGGATTGTTTTACAATGGCTTTCAACTGCATTTCTTTGGAGTCAATGGCTAATTCAGGATTTAGCAAATATTTTTGTATATATGCCGAGTCGAGAGCTTTCTGGAATTTATGTTTATGGTTCAATTGCTGTGATTTGGGTGATGCTTGGATATATTTTCTATACTCGAGGCGGAGCAATTCAGGGGATTGTAAATTCAAAAACAAATGTAAATGATGTGCGGACTGCAACAATTATAAATTTAGTTTTTGGACTTATTTTACTTTTCTTTAAAGAGATGAGTAATATTCCAATGAGTACAACTTGGGTTTTCCTTGGACTTCTTGCTGGTCGAGAAATTGCATTAAGTATTACACTTCACCACCGAACAATGAATGACACGGCGAAAAATATCGGATTTGATATTGCAAAAGCTTTCTTTGGTTTGGCTGTTTCTGTTGCAATTGCATTTAGTTTTCCAATTTTATCTGAATTTTTAAACTAATTTTTTGGGGATTTCCCCAAATTAATATCTTTATAAGTTTATTTTGTAATAATTTCGGACCTCAAAAGATGGTCGCATAACTCAGTGGTAGAGTGCTACCTTGACATGGTAGTGGTCACAAGTTCAAATCTTGTTGCGACCACCACTCCAAAATTTAATTCTTCTTTAATTCAAAAAAACAGTTTCAAAAACACACTAAAAATCAAAAATCTCTTTTGTTAGAATTGAAAAAAATTAGGAAAGAAATATGGCAAATAAATTAGAACTTGAAGATTCTCCATACCTTCAACAACACAAAAATAATCCTGTGGATTGGTATCCGTGGGGAGAAGAGGCAATTCAAAAAGCAATTGATGAAGATAAGATGATTTTTCTTTCAATTGGATACAGCAGTTGTCATTGGTGTCATGTTATGGAAAAAGAGAGTTTTGAAAATGAAAAAATTGCGGACTTGTTAAATGGTAGCTTTGTTTCAATAAAACTTGACCGAGAAGAGAGACCAGATTTAGATAAATACTATCAAGATTTGTATGCTTCTGTTTATAAAAAAGGTGGAGGATGGCCTCTTTCAGTTTTTTTGACTCCAGAAAAAAAGCCATTTCACATTGACACATATATTCCTGAAGTGAGAAAATACAATAAAGTTGGAATGGAGGAATTACTTCCTGCGATGATTGAAGAGTGGATTTCACGAAAAGAGAAAATCTTAGAAGCAGGAAATCAAATCCACCAATTTGCAGAACAAAAAACACAAAACATTCCAAGAGAAATTGAAAATGGAATGACTGAACATTTTGTAAAAATTGTCGAACAAAACTTTGATAGTAATTTTGGTGGTTTCTCAAAACCTCCTAAATTTCCACAAGTTGGAATTTTAAAAACTCTACTTTTACTAGATTCGACAGAAATGGTAGAAAAGACACTTTTAGAAATGACAAAAGGCGGATTTTACGACCTCATCGATGGTGGATTTTGTAGATACTCTGTTGATGAACGATGGCTTGTTCCACATTTTGAAAAAATGACTTATGACAACGGTCTGCTTTTAGAACTTCTTTCAGATCTATATCTTAAAACTGAAAATCCACTTTTTAAAAGATTTGCAACTGAAACAGCAAATTTTTTACTCTCCAAAATGGAAAAAGAGAATCTATTCTATTCAGCAAGTGATGCAGACAGTGATGGTGAAGAGGGAAAATATTTTACATACAAACATCATGAAGTTGTAGAAAAAATAGATTATCACACTCTCCAAAATCTCTCAATTACTCCATACGGAAATTTTGAAGAAAACTCAATTGTTCGAGTTGAAAATCACAAAGAGCTTCCGAAAGAGTTCCAAATTTTGAGAAAAATGAGAGAGACACGAAACTATCCAAATATTGATAATAAAATTATCACATCTTGGAATGCAATGGCAGTAAAAGGTTTTTTCCGACTTTCAAAAATAGACAAACTCTACAAACCAATTGCAGAACTCTCTTTACAAACATTACTCGAAACAATGTCTGTTGAAAATACTCTTTTTCACTCAACAATTAGCGGAAAAAAACCTAAAATTTCAGGTTTTCTTGAAGATTATGCCTATCTTTCAGATGTTCTTGTTGAGGCATATCAGCAAACTTACAACTCTTTCTATTTGGAAAAGTTGGAACAAATTCTTGATTTGGCAATTGAAAAGTTTCACCGTGAAAATCGTTGGTATTCATCAGAAAAAGAGAGTGATGTTGAAGTTGAAGCAGAAAGTGAAGATTCTTCTTATCCATCAAGTCGTGCAAAAATTGTTTCGTCACTCATTTCGGGTTCTGCTCTATTAGATAGAAGAGACTTTTGGCAAATTGCTGAAGATACAATTTCCCACTCAATTTCAAACTTTTGGCGATACACAACTGCTTACGGCTCTTTAACGGAAGCAATTTGGAAACACGATGGTGAAGTTCTTGTTGTTAAATCGACAGAAGAAAACTTAGACAAATTAGATTTTAATTCACCAAAAATCTTAAAAAAAGTTTCTCAAGAAAAAAGTTTTGAAATTTGCGGAATCGGTCTTTGTTACAATAAAGTTGTAACTGTCGATGAGGTCAAGGATTTTATTAAAGGTTTTTGGGCATAAAAATCTAGTCTTAAAAAGTAGGGAGAAGTAATAAAACAATTTAAGTTTTTATTAAGTTTATTTCCCTACAA